>DASTLH010000031.1:0-2017 GCA_035715145.1 Patescibacteria group bacterium | reverse complement strand
ATAGCAGATTATTCTATTTCACTTTGCAATTGTCTTGCCCGACTGAGTAATTGGTCTTTTGTATTCAAAGATAAGTCTTCATCAACTTCTTCAAAAAGTGATTGTAATAGTTTGCCTATCAGTGGCCCTGGCTGAACTTTTAATTCGTTCATTAAGTCATTCCCATCTATAGCTAAATCATTAATAGAAAAGGGTGCAGGTTGTAGTTCTTTTTCTAGCCTGTCTTTAAACATTTTAAGTCTCCAACTTTCTGCTCTTTCTTCTGGAATGCCACTTCCTAATCTGTCTCCAATTCTCAAATCAATCATATCTTTAACGTTTTCTACCCCAATTCTTCTTATAAAACGTCTTATTGCTGCATCGGTGATATGTTCATCAACAGTAAACATATGCCAACGAATAAGTTTAACGATTTTTTCTCTATCTTTTTTTGAAAAATGGAGTCTGTTGCAGATTTCATACGCAAGCCTTGATCCAGCTACTTCGTGATTATAAAAAATTACTAAACCTTCTTTGTCTGTCCCTAAGACACGGGGTTTTCCAATGTCATGAATAAGTGTTGCAAATCGGACAATAGGGTTTTTTGATGGACAAAATTTAAGAGACAAAACATTATGCGTAAAAACGTCTTCTGTATGATGTCGTCCTGGGCGTTGTTGAGAAATGCCAATACCTTCCAGAAGTTCTGGGAGAATATGAGAGAGAAGTTCTGCATTTTTTAATAAAATGACTCCTTCATACGGATACTCACTGGCCAAAATTTTAAGAAGTTCATCTCGAATTCGTTCCTCAGAAATTCTCTCAAGAAGGACACTGTCCTTGATGATTGCTTTCCATGTTGCGTCTTCAATTTGAAAAGAAAGTTGGGTAGCAAAACGAATTGCCCGCATAAGACGGAGTGCATCTTCTTTAAATCGTTTATCTTCATCTCCAACAGCGCGTATTATTTTATTTTCCAAATCTTTTTGTCCACCAAATGGATCAATTATTATCTGCTTTTCCAAATCAAAAGCTATAGCATTGATAGTAAAGTCACGTCTTTCCAAATCTTCTTCTATTGTTTTTCCCCACGCAACAGAACCAGGGTGGCGAGCATCAGTGTAATCTTGTTCTGTCCGAAATGTTGTGACTTCAACAACTAATTTTTCTCCTTCATATTCTACGGGTATGCCAACAGTTCCAAACGAATTGTCGTAAAATGCGGTGGGGAATAATGAGAGCATATCTTCCGGGGCAGCATTGGTTGTGAGATCCCAATCAACAATCGGTCTTTTAAGAAGTGAATTTCTCACGCAGCCACCCACAAGGTAGAGAGAATAGCCATTTTGAAGGAAGATATCTTTTATCCTTGCAACTGGTGGTGGCAGTTGAATCGTCATACTGGTAAAATTATACCATGAAAACTACTCGAGCCTGGGACGTGATTTCTAACAAAACACCATCTACCCAAAAAGAACTTCTGAGTATTTTACTTGAGAATAGAGGTATTACTACCCAAAAAGAAGAGGAAAAATTTCTTCATCCCAATCTTTTAGATGTCAGTGCAAAAAGTGTTGGAATAGATGAAAAACAGCTTCAAAAAACCCTCAAAAGGATTCAGGAAGCACTTGATAAAAAAGAGCAGATAATTATTTTTGGTGACTATGACGTTGATGGTATTACGGCAACAGCAATTTTGTGGGAAACACTTTTTTCTTTGTCTTCCACCGTTGCTCCGTATATCCCCCATAGGATTGATGAAGGATATGGGCTTTCAATAAAAGGAGTAGAAAATGTTTTAGAAGAGTTTCCTCAAACAAAAGTGATCATTACTGTAGATAATGGGATAGTTGCCCATGAGGCAGTTGCTTTTGCCAAAGAAAAGGGAATTGAAGTTATTATTACAGACCACCATGCTAAAGCCGAAACACTTCCTGATGCTTTCTCAATTGTTCATACAACAGCACTTTGTGGTGCCGGCGTTGCATGGGTTTTATCAGAGGAAATAATAAAGGGGAAAGCGTTTGAAAAAAACCCT
>DASTLH010000030.1:0-1553 GCA_035715145.1 Patescibacteria group bacterium | reverse complement strand
CCAGGAATCAAAACAGATGTGCATGTAGGACTCTATACCTGGGCACGATTTGAAGATTGTAAAGAGAAAAATGGGTTTACTATCCCTTGGCTTATTACCAATACCAAAGAAACAGAAGACGTGATTGCCTATGCACTCTGTGTTGGTATGCAGGTGATGAGTTGGAGCTATCCAGAAAATGGATCGCTGAGAGATTTAGTTGAGAAATATCATTTGTATCCCATAACAACTCTGACAACGCTTTCTTCCTCTCACCACCAGCAGCTTCTTTCAGCCGGAATCACTTTGTGTAGTGATATTGTCAAAAACCCCACTGCTGTTGACATACTGTCTCTTCCAGAAGACAAAAAACAACAGATTCTTCAAGAAGCAAAATCTGTATGCATGAATGCCTAGTAGAGCTTGGCAATTTCTTTTCTTTCCAATCGGTCAGCCCCAAATCCATTTGGAACTGTTGTTAGTTTTGCCCCATAGAGTAAAAATCCGTTTCGAATGGTGTGATCTCCAAAGCGGTCATTTAATTTATCGACTGTCTGTTGAATGGTTTCTCTTTTAGAGCCAATATCAAAAAGAGATAAAGGAAGTGCTTCTTCCCAACTAAGGTTTTGTGCCCACAGGGAGATTTGTCTCAGCATATACTCGTTTTCTCCCCATTCCCACTTTTTGTAAAGTCTCAGGCACCCCTCAAACAAATCTCGTCCTAAGAATGAATATACAGGCAAATGAGAATAGCCAGAGAAGCTGATATCTCCTCTCAAACTCATACCAACGGTTTTTGCCTTTTTGTTTAATCGCCGCAGCTTTAAAGACACTTCTTCGCAGAGTTCATACATGTGTTGTAAAATGACTCGTTGATCGTATTCATTGTGAGGCAGTGAATAATTTCTTCCAACTGATTTTGCCTGTGGTGCATTCCCAAAATGGACAACTGGTGTTTCATCATCTCCCCAGGCAACGTGCTGAAGAAAGGCTGCTTCTACCGGTCCAAATTCACTAACTAATTGAGAAAAGTGAAGGTGACGAAGAGACAAAAGGTGATAGACTCCCATACTGTTGAGCCGTTTTTCAATTCGTGGACCTATGCCGCAGATATCAGTCAATTCAACTTTTTTATAAACGTCATCTAAATTTTCTTTTGTTATACGGTATGTTCCGTCTGGTTTATTCATACCGGAGGCAAGCTTTGCCAAAATTTTATTGTGAGAGATACCTATAGAAACAGTGATATATTCGCCAATTTCTTGTTGTATTTGAGATTTTAATGTTCGTATCAACTGATCTATTCCTCCAAAAAGCTTAACAGTCTGCGTAATATCCATAAACAACTCGTCCATAGAAAAAACTTCAACAAAAGGACTATATTGGGTGCAAATTTTTATAAATTTCTTTGAAATTTCAGAATACTCTCGAAAATGGGCACCGGTAAATTGCATTTCCGGGCAAATTTGCAAAGCTTCAAACGTTCGAGAAGGACTTTTTACCCCTCTTTTTTTTGCCTCACGACTTGCCGCGATAATAACAGTTCTCCCGTTTGTTGCTGTGACACCAAGAGG
>DASTLH010000029.1:0-4702 GCA_035715145.1 Patescibacteria group bacterium | reverse complement strand
TATAAGGAAATTATTCCCATGGAGAAGCTTGTAGTTTCTGATTATTTTTCTGATGAAGAAGGCAATAAGGTTGATCCAACAACGATGGGAATGAGTCCTGATATGCCAGAGGAAATGAATGTCGTCGTATTGTTTGAGGATATAGAAAATGGAAAAACAAAACTTTCCATCATTTATTCACCAGAAACAGAAACAGACTATAAAGCAATGCTTACGAGTGGTATGCAAGAAGGATGGAGTACCTCTCTAGACAAATTTGCAGAAATTCTGAAATAAGTTCTCATAAGAAAAGAATAGCCTGAGAATTGAAAACTATAAGTTGATTTCTGAGTTATAAAAGACTATAATTCCTTTTATGGCGCAACCAGAAGCAAGGCAATCAAAGCCACAGGAATTTATTACAGAGCACAGAATAATTGAGTGGGATATTAAACCTCGAGTTGCCGAGTGGCTTGCAAGCTCAGATCAGGTAATTCTTGTAGTAGGGAATATGCCTGATGCTCAACCAAAAGTTAAAGAGGCAAATCTGCTAAATAGAAAAATCCAAGACGTATCAGTCTCCCCAGAGGATCTTGTAAAAAGGCGCTATGTAGATGATCCTCAAAGTTGGCAAGCACAGCATGACGCAATTGATAGTAAAGTACGTGAGTGGATTGGGGATCGTGATAAAGGGTCAATTACCGTAGGACTTTGTTCTGGCTCTCGTGGAGTAGATCTGGAAGCTTACGCGACTATCTTAGATATCAGAAAACAACGTCCTGATTTGACTATTAATGTTGTCTCTATTTTGCCTGTAGATAAGAAATCGTTTAGAGCCGAATCAGTTGTTGGGAGTTTGAAACAAGAGTACTGGAATGGTCTGTTTGACCAACTGTTGCACGACAAACAGGCAGTTGTCCACGAACCACACTTTAGACCCATCACCCCTCTTGAACATTTAGGAGTAAGACGAAGAGTAACTGCAGACAGGGCACATGAGAGAAGTGTTTTTGTAAATGGAGATCAAAAAGGTTCACGTATGTATAGTGACACGCAACAGGAATTGCTTAAACTTACTGCCGAGGCTTATAGAGCAACCCCTCAAATTAAAAAAGACTTACGAATGCTTTTGGTGACAGACGGCGGGAAAGCAAATGGAGACGGTGGAACGAATGAAATGGTTGCAAGATTCTTCAGAGAGTTTGATACTGAGATTGAGGGAAGAAGAGGTCAAGGTCTTGAAACGGTCTGTATTATTCAGCAGGGAATGATTTTAGACAACGGAAGGCCTCTTCTGAGTCCGTTGGAAGATGATGATGAAGCAGGTATTAACCCAAATTATAGAGCTTTTGTTCAAGCAGGATATGGAAATAAGTTTTGGTTGGAAGGCTTTGACACCGATGCGTATTTAGCAGATACCCTAAAAAGAAGACGAAAAGAGAGACGAGCAGAAAAAAGAAAAAAAAGTCAGCAAAAATCCTCATAATTTTCCCTCACTAGTACATAATTAATTACCAAATTTTGGCAAGTGGTGTACAATACTTGTAGTATGCGAAAAATTATTTTATTCATGATGGTTTCTTTAGATGGCTACGTTGAAGGTGTAGATCATGATTTATCGTGGCATAATGTTGACGGGGAATTTAATGAGTTTGCTGCAAAGCAAATGAGTGAGGCAGGAACAATTCTCTTTGGACGAAAAACGTATCAGTTGATGGAAAATTATTGGCCTTCCAAATCCGGATTAGAAGACGACCGTATTGTTGCAAATCTTATGAATACAACCCCGAAAGTTGTTTTTTCCCATAGTTTAGAAAAAGTAGTAGAGACAAATATTTGGAAAAATGTAACACTTGTTAAAAATAATATTACTGAAAAAATACAACAAGTAAAGCAAGAAAACGAAAAGGATATTTTTGTTTTGGGAAGCAATAATTTATGTGTTAGTTTACTCGAACATAATTTACTAGATGAAGTGAGACTAATGGTAAATCCGATTGTTATAGGAGAAGGGACGCCATTGTTTTTAGGGATTAAAACAAGACAGAACCTGACACTAGCAACTACTCGAGTATTTAACAATGGAAATGTTTTGCTTACGTATAACAGATGATTATTTTAAAAAGAATTTATGAAGGGTATAAGAAAGAGGACGGATTTCGAATCCTGTTGGATAGGTTATGGCCGAGAGGACTTTCAAAAGAAAAAGCCCACCTCAATCTCTGGCTTAAGGAAATCGCACCGAGTAATTCTTTAAGAAAATGGTTTGGACATGATCCTCAAAAATGGGACGAATTTCAAAAACGATACCTGCAGGAATTAGAAGAGAAAAAAGAATTAGTTGACCAGCTTAAAAATTTAGAAAAACAACATAAAACAATAACACTTTTATATGGAGCAAAAGACACAATACATAATCAGGCAATTGTTTTACGTACGCTTCTGTAACTAATTTATTTTCTATTCTTTTTATTTTTTTTGTATGAAGCTGTTGCAAGCGCGAGTGCAGCAAAAAAAATAGCAAAATCACGAAACAAAATATCTATATCTCCCCAGTTTGCGCCAATAATCGCAAGAAGAGTAAACGCTGCAAGCAGGGAAGGGAAAAATGGTCTCCAGCCGCTTGCTATCCATATGCTCAGGGTTAATTGATAGAGGGAAAATAGCAGTAAAAGCACCGATGCTGGAGCTATAGTTGTTGCAAATTGAGGAATAAATCCAATCCAGTTAAATGGTTGGAGAATTGCTGCTATTGCTGCATAAAGAAACACACTTGCAATACTGAGTCGAAGAAGAAAGAGTGTCGCCTTCTGATTATTCATATACTCAATTATTATAATAAAGGATTTGGGAAGAAGAGCAAGAGAGAAAACGAATTTATTCTACAGTGAGTGTGCCTTTCATGCCTCTATCAGCATGACCAGGGACGCTACAAATGAAGGTAAAGCTTCCTGTTTTTGTAGGAGTAAAAGTAACATCAGTTTGTTGTCCTGGTTGAATGGTACTCGTTTGAACACTTAATTCAGAAATTGTAAAGTTATGGGGGTATTGGCCATTATTTTTAAACGTAATTTTGACTGTCTGTCCTGCTTTTACGGTAATGGAAGAAGGGGTAAAGGCAAATTCACTTGCACTTACGCTAATCTCTTGCATAGTTGTAGGAGAGGCAGATGTTGTTGCTGGTGAAGCCTGTTGAGGTGTTGTTGGTTGAGCTACTGGTTGTTGGACTGGTTGCGGAGCAAGGCTGTGTTTTATTGCTTTTGCTGCAAAATAGCCTCCGCCAAGAATGATAACAAGAAGAATGATGCCAATTACTACTTTATTGTTCATACAAACATCATACATCAATGGAGGGGCTTGTCAAGTAAATCGAAATTTTAGAAGGAAAGGTTTTCAAGAATCTGATTGATAAGTGATTCTTGTGTTTGGAGTGTCTGTCCATTCTGTGCAGAGACAAAGACTGTTTTATTGAATGCGACAGGGAATAGCCCAAAGAGTCTTTTATCTGAAACTCCCTGAATGGCAAATGCTGGTTGGTTGTTAACTTCGGTTAATCCTACAGTTTGAGTTCCTGCAGCAGCACTTGCCGTTGTTGCATTGCCGGTCGAGAGGATATTAGATAACACTTTTTGATCTAAGAGTGATTTGACTGCTTGATTTGGTAAAACAGTTACATCTGTGGTTCCATTAGGTGTTGTAACTGCCAATGTTTTGGTGGAAGGGTCAACTGAAAGAGGGAAACTGGTTTGTGCTTCCACGCCTCCTGATCGTATCGCAAATCCATTTGCTGAAGTTGTTCCAACTTCAATATCCTTTTCTTTGAGGGATTCATTAATTTGGTCTAAGGCACTTGTTTGAAGCTGTACTTCCGTCCCGTCAGCTTTTTTTGCTTTAATACTGATTGAGCCATCATCTTCCTGCTTCATCTCAATATGGGTGCCGGCGGTTTCAAAATTAAATTCACCTTTATTTCCTTCCATTTGGACTTCAAGTTTCCCTTGAGAATGTTCTGCTGCTTGAGTTGGTTCTGGTTTTTCGGGTGTTTCTGTTTGATTATCTTCAGATTTTCCTAAGGGGATAAATTGGAAATTATTCAGTCCCCATTTCTGATTGAGCTCCTGACAATTATGGAAATCTGTTGTAAAGTGCTTTCCATCTGGTCCAATACAATCAACTTGTGTGTTGCTTGCGGGTTGAGTGGTTGTTCCTCCGCTGATAATAGTGGGTGATCCACCAGAATTGTTGCCTGAGGTATTATTTCCGCCGTTTCCCGATGCTGAAGGAGTTGGTCCTGTTGGCCCACTTGTGGGCGCATTATCCGTTGTTTGTCCATCTGATTCTCCTTTATCAGCGAGGAATACAGGGCCTGTTGATGTGCCTAACACATGGATTTTAGTGGTTGCTTTCAATAAACTGCTTCCAGCAAACAAGACAACGAGTGCGAGAAAGGAAATAGAAATATATCGAAGAGATAGAGAAGACTTTTTAGTCGTTCGCTTTTGAGACAAATGTTTCTTGGCAGATTTTTGTTTCATGCTCATACTCAGTATTTCAAATGGAAGACGGTGTTGTCAATATGGAGTGGTTATCTTCCCAGTCCAATAAGGATACCGCCAATAGTCATAAGAATGGCGCCAAGTGCAACAAGAAAAGTTATTTTTTCTTTCAAGATAACAACAGCTAAAATGATTGTAATAACAAGGCTTAAGTTATCAATTGGGGA
>DASTLH010000028.1:0-2602 GCA_035715145.1 Patescibacteria group bacterium | reverse complement strand
CATCGCTGGAAGAATTCTTCCGTTAGCTTCAGGGTTGCGACCAAGTGCTTCCATTGCTTTTGCACCAATAAGACCAATACCAATACCTGGTCCCAAAGCGCCGATTGCAATAATAATACCTCCTGTTATATGAATATCCATTAATGTTCACCTCCTTCGCTGTGTGGTGTCATCAAGATTGCCATTGTTGCCATTGTCAATGTTGCAAACACCAATGCCTGAACAAGTCCAACTATAATTTCTAGTCCAAAAAATGGTAATGGCAGTAAAAACGCAAAAATATTTGATATTGTTGCCAGTACTGCCTCTCCCGCCAATATATTACCAAAAAGTCGGAAAGAAAGCGAGATGATACTCGTGAATACAGATAAGAGTTCTAAGAGTCCAACAAAAAGAAAAATTGGATTCAAAGAAAAATACCTGCTTGCATATTCTTTAAATCCAAGAGATTTAATTGCATAAAAATGAGTGGTGACAACAGAAATAAGCGCTAAGGCAAGGGTAAAATTAATATCACTGCCGGCACTTCTGAAAAGAGGGACAAATTCTTCTCCTCTATGAAATCCAATAGTACCAAATCCTGGAATAAGAGCCAGCCAGTTGGAAATTAAAATAAAAAGAAAAAAACTAATAAACCAGGGGAAAACCAATTGGGTATTTTTTCCGGCTACTGATTCTGTAAGGGAATACAGTCCTTCTATAACATATTCAAGAATATTTTGAAGCAATTTTGGTGCTTTTTTTGTAA
Organism: Patescibacteria group bacterium; assembly: GCA_035715145.1. Lineage (GTDB taxonomy): Bacteria > Patescibacteriota > Microgenomatia > Levybacterales > UBA12049 > DASTLH01. Next base: position 1,854 of record DASTLH010000028.1, on the reverse strand, counting down.
ACGCTTTATTGAGTGCAATAATTCCTCCAATTAATATCCCGTCAACAATAAGAGTGTGGAGTACGGTATTAGTGAATGGAAATGGACCAATCTGAAGGAGTGTCTCTGGTGCCAGTACAACTGCCATATATGTGATTCTATTTTATCTTGTTTGAGGCCAAAGAGTCAAGAAGAAAGAATAAACTTTTCAATTACATAAGCAAGTCCGTCTTCCTCAACTGGTGGAGCAACAAAATCTGCAGAGTCTTTTAATCTTTCTGTTGCGTTTCCCATAGCAATTTTTAGCCCGACAGCGTCAAACAATGGTAAATCATTATTACTGTCTCCAACTCCGATTACTTCTTCTTTTTGTATGCCAAGAAGAGAAATCAATTCTTCGACAGCATGTTTTTTTGTAGCGTTTTTACTAGTGACATGAAGTCCAACCGTGTTGGGAGGATAGCCTTGCGCTTCGTTGACGTTGACAAGGGCAACTTGTTTTATTGCTGAAATAACTGTTGCACTTTCTTCTAGCGGAACCCACCCGATGTAGATGACTCCTTCATCATGGATTGTTGTTGGTCGAGGTTGTTCTGGGTGGGTTATATATTGGCTAGACAATATAGCACGATAGGGCATAGCATCAACAACTTTAAGAACTTTCTTCACTATCTCTTCAGGCATTGTTTCTTCCCAAAGAATTTTTTGAGAGAGTGGATCAATAATTTGAGTTCCAGCAGTAATAATACAGGGAGAAGTTAATTTGAGAGGTTTTATAACCCAATTTGCAGTAGAAATCGGTCTTCCTGTTGCCGCTGCAACTTTTATAATTTTTTGGGCTTTTTCTACAGCTTCAATGACTCGTTGTGTTGGTTGTGCGTATTGTTGATTGAGAATTGCTGTCCCATCTAAATCAGTAATGAGTGCTTTATATTTCATCAGTCAATCTTTTGGGGTCTGGTTATTTTAGCAACCAGAATAACAGGTTTGTCATTTTTCATATCAACTTTTCCTTCGGCTACAATAACTGCATCAGGGAAAATAATATCTTTATATTGTTCCCAGATTTTAGGGAAGAAAATAAGCTCAACCGAGAGTCCTTTTTCATCAGAAATTCCGACAAAGGCCATTTCTGCATTGGATTTTTTGGTATAAATTTTCTTAATACTGTCAACAATGCCGCCTACTTTTGCTTGCTGTTGATCCATATCTTCTGAGAGAAGTTCCATTTCGTGGGTAATAAGATTTTTTGTTAGCATCAGATTTTTTGCCTGAGGGTGATCGGTGAGATAGAATCCTAAAAATTCTTTTTCAAATGCCAGTTTTTCTGCATGAGAAAAGTCTTCAATATCCATTGCCAAAACAATTTCAACTTGGTCTTGATCGTCATCTCCAAATAATGAGCTTTGTCCTTCATGTGTTTGTTTTTTCTGTCTGGAAATTTTTTCTGTTGTTTCTGCCATGGAAGCCAAAAGCATTGCTCTATTGCCGAATCTATCTAATGCGCCAGCTTTTATGAGAGATTCAAGAGTTTTTTTATTGACTGCACCAAGTTCTACTCGTTTGCAAAAGTCTTCAAATGAAGCAAATGGTTTTGTTGCTCTGGCATCAATAATAGTTGCGATTGCTGCTGCTCCGACGTTTTTAATAGCTGAAAGTCCAAAGCGAATTTTGCTATGTTCTTCAATGGAAAATTCTGCCTCAGAGGCATTAATATCAGGTGGCAAAACAGTAATTTTAAGGCGTCGGCATTCTGCTACAGCTTGCGCAATTTTCTCATTTTTTGCCGGACCGGTTGTTCCTCTGGATTCAGCAGTCATAAGAGCAGTCATAAATTCCACAGGATAATGGGCTTTGAGATATCCTGTACGATAG
>DASTLH010000027.1:0-5010 GCA_035715145.1 Patescibacteria group bacterium | reverse complement strand
TTTTTTGGATTTTCAAAAAGTATTGCAGTCATACCAATTTCTTTTGCAGGAGGCAAACATTCTTCTTTATCATCGACAAAAACTGCTTCGTCTGCATTCACGCCTGCTTTTTCAAGAATCATTTTATATAACTGAGGATGTGGTTTTTTAAGACCTACCTCATGGGAGAAAATCCCACCTTCAAACCAGTCAAGAAATCCATATCTTTCATGAATTTTATCAACGCGATTTCTTACGTTGTCTGAAAGGAAATAAACTTTATACTTTTGTCGAAGGTCATCAATAATTTCTTTTGTTTCTTCTATAAGTTCGTAGCCAAAAATCCATTTCTCTTCAAGAAAATCTGAGTTTGCACTAATACCAAGTTCTGTGAGAAAGTGATTCCAAAAGATATGCCTATCAATCTTTGCTTCTCTATACTTTTTCCCAATCTCTCCATCCATGACCTCTTTTACTTTTTCTTTATCAATGCCATATTCTTCACTGACAAAAGAAATGAGTCTTTTTGTGCCATTGGTAAAAAGAACCCCTCCTAGATCAAAAATAATGGTAGTAATCATAACTTTATTATACAAGGTCGCAGACTTTTATTCTGTACTTATTTGAGGTATTTCGTAAATCTCTCCTCTGCCATCTTTTCCCAAAGGAGTGAGCGCAAAATTTTTCACATCTTTATTTCCTCTTCTTGTTGTCCCTGTATATAACCCCAGAACAACAAGACCTATTGTCCCATCTTTAAGAGCTTCTTCTGCATCTTCTCTGGAAGGGCCAACAACACCCATACCAAGCATTTCCATCCCTTCTAAATTAACCTCTCCGACATCAATATCGCTTCCCTGAAGAGCCAAATCTCTGACAAATCCGTTAAAGTCATCTCCGTGCATGTCAGGTTCAATAAGGATTCCCAACATCACTTTTGCTTTTGCTTTATGTTGTTGCCCATAGAGTAAAATAACGCTACGAGCATCTTCTGAGGCAAATCGATTCATCTGCAGGGCAAATGTTTCAAAAATATTTCCGGGGAGAATTATATTGGAGATCCTTTCACTGCTTAGAGCATGTTCTTTTTCCACTGTTCCACCTGGCCTGTAGACTGTCCATTTACCTCCTAGGTGTTCTGTTATTCTGTCTGCACCCATGTACCAGCTTAGTATACCCCTGCTATGGTAAAAGTCAACAATTACTATTGTTACTTTTCTTTTTGCTCTTCTACACTTTTTCTTAATTTTTTCGCTACTTCAATTTTCCTGACTATGTCATCAAGAAGTTTTCTCTCAATGTCTGCAAAAACATCTTCACCTGTTTTCTTTGCTGATTTTATTTTTTTCTTCCACCCAGACCACTCAGATATTTTAAGGTATATCCATTTTTCTTTCCAAAATGAAATCATATTTTCTATTTCAATTAGAACATTTTCTAATTCTTCAACACTCACTTCTTTTTGTTGTCCAACAAACCAATTGGTGTGAAAGGTTTTCAGTGTATCAATATCATTTTGTGCATACGCATTATTAATTGACTTCATTAACTCTTCACGTTTTTTCTTTTCTTCTTTATCTGTTGTCAAATCCGGATGAAATTGCCTAATAAGTTTTTTCCAAAGTTCTTTTATTTCCTTTTGAACATCTTCTGATACTTCTTCTCTCTTTTCCAAAAATTCTTTTTCCTCATCTATTTCTTTTTGTTTCTCCTGCATTTCAATAATTTCATTGTAAAATTTATCTTCTTCAAATCGCACAGCTTGATCATATGTCATACCATTTTCCATAAGTGTTTGTAAATTTCTTAATTGAATTATTTCCAAATCCAATTGATTATCTTTCAAAATAAGATAGCCAATTCGCACATTATATTCATGTTGGATAAGATCTAATTCCATTTGGAGTTCTTCAACTTTTAGCGTCCAGGTAGTTAATATGACTCGTCGCCTTTCGATGGCATTTTTTAATTGTTTTTTTGTTTTATCATCAGATAAAACTACTGGTGTTAGTATATTTTTCATAAAATTTTAATACTTGGAGAAAAAAGCAGTTGTAAAAATTTCTTTTATTCTATTTCTGTTCCAATATATTCAAACCTTTTTTGTTTCTTTCCATTTATCTCTCCATTTTCTTCAAACATTTTTCTTGGTCTCACAAACATTCGTGGACCTTCTCCCGTATAAAGAGAGACGTATACAACAACTTCTTCTTGCGTTTCAGAATGCTGGGCAACCCCTAAAACAAGGTAGTACTTTCCCTTATAATGTTTATAGATACCAGCTTGCATACGAGGATTATACCAGATTATGAAATGTCCATAAAAAAACCCGCCTTTCAGACGGGTCATCAAAGAGCTAATTCCCTTTTAGTACATGCCACCCATACCGCCCATGTCTGGACTTGGCATAGCTGGTTTCTCTTTTTCTGGGATATCAGTTACTAATGCTTCTGTAGTCAAAACCATCATACCAACACTTGCTGCATTTTCCACAGCACTTCTTGTAACCTTTGCTGGATCAACTACTCCCGCAACTACCATATCCTCTATCTTATCTGTCATAACATTGTATCCGGTATTTGTATCTGTTTTTTCTTCAACTGTTTTCAACACCCAACCAGCATCAACTCCTGCATTCTGAACAATCATTCTCATTGGCTCAGAAAGAGCTTTCCAAAGGATATCAACACCAGTTGCTTCATCATCACTCATATCTTTTTTCATTTTTTCCAATACTTTTCTTGCTTTAAGCAAAGCAACTCCACCGCCAGGGACAATTCCCTCTTCTAATGCAGCTTTTGTTGCAGCAACAGCGTCGTTAACTCTCTCTTTTTTATCTTTCATTTCAATTTCTGTTGCAGCTCCTACATTAATGACAGCAACCCCGCCAGTCATCTTAGCAAGCCGTTCATGAAGTTTTTCTCTATCAAAATCTGATTTTGTATTATCAATGGATGCTTTAATCTGTGCTATTCTTGTCTCAACTGCTTTTTTGTCACCTTTTCCTCCAATAATTCGTGTGTTTTCTTTGTCAGACCATACTTTATCTGCTCGTCCACAATCTTCAAGTGTTACACTATCTAATTTTTTACCTGTGTCTTCTGAAATAACTGTTCCACCAGTCAATGTAGCAATGTCTGCGAGCATTTCTTTTCTTCTATCACCAAATCCTGGAGCCTTAACTACTAATGCATTAAATGTTCCCTTGAGCTTATTAACAACTAATGCAGCTAATGCTTCTCCATCAACATCATCGGCAATAATAACTAAATCCTTTGATACTTTAATAAAACTTTCTAAAAATGGAAGCATTTCTTGTAAATTGGAGATTTTTTTATCAGTAATTAAGATGTATGGATTCTCTACTTCTGCTTCCATTCTATCTCCGTTTGTTACAAAGTAAGGGGAAGCATATCCTTTATCAAATTCCATACCCTCTTTATATTCAATATACATATCCAGACCCCGACCTTCTTCAACTGTTACAACGCCATCTTTTCCTACTTTAGTTAATGCTTCTGCAATAAGAGTACCAATTGTTTCATCTTGAGCAGAGATTGTTGCAACTTTAGCTACGTCACTATCTTTTACTGGCTTACTCATTTTCTTAATTTCTTCAACAACTAAAGCTACTGCTTTACCCATTCCTGCCTTTAACATCATCGGGTTTGCTCCAGCTGTTACGTTTTTAAATCCAATATTGATAATTGATTGAGCCAAAAGTGTTGCAGTAGTTGTTCCATCACCGGCAATATCATTTGTTTTAGAGGAAGCTTCTTTAACCATTTGTGCACCCATATTTTCAAATGGATCTGGAAGCTCAATTTCTTTTGCAACTGATACTCCATCATGAATGACGCTTGGTCCACCCCATTTTTTATCTAAAGCAACATTTCTGCCTTTTGGCCCAAGAGTTGTTACCACTGCTTTTGCCAGTTTATTAACACCTGCGATTAATTTTTCTTGCGCTTCTTGTCCGTAAACAATTTGTTTTGCCATAAAATTATAAAACGATTGCCAAAATATCTTCTTGGCTCACTAACGTGTATTCCTTTCCTTCAATTTTCACTTCATTTCCTCCCCATTTTTTATACATTACTTTATCCCCTGCTTTTACCTCCATTGGATGAACCTCTCCTTTTGGACCAGTTTTTCCTTTTCCAACTGCTACTACTTTTCCCATTTGTGGTTTTTCTTTTGCACTATCAGGCAAAAAAATGCCGCCTGCTGTTTTGTCTTCTGCTTCTTGTGGTTCAATCAAAACATTATCAAATAATGGTGTAACTTTCATAGGTTATTTCGGGTCAGGAGTCGTCACTCGTTAAATGTGACTGCTAAATTTATATCAAATCCGATGATTTGTTGTCAAGAGCTCACTTGACACCAAAACACTGCTCCTATAGCATAGAATGTAGTCTATGAGACGGTTTTTAATTATTGGTTTTATTATTGCTCTTCTAATAGCCACACCACTGGTAGCCTATTTTTTAATCAACCAAAAAACCCAAACAAAATCAAACGCCAACCCAGCCTCAAGTCTTTCATTTGAACAACTTTCTAACCCTGCTGTCGTTGGACAAGCATTCCCAATTAAAGTATTTGTTAACCCTTCTTCTAATGGAACAAGTAATCAAGTTTCTTTTATAAAAATGACAATTACCTATGATGGAAGTAAACTGAAAGCCGATAATAACTCATTTGTGTCAGATCCAGCCTTTCCTGTAACTCTTGAAGGACCTACCAATACCTGTACTGGAACAACCTGTACCATTTCCGTCACCCTCTCAATTGGCCCAGATCCAACCAAAGCAGTTAATTCTCAAACAACCGTTGGAACTATTACCTTTACTCCGCTTGCCCCAACAGATGCAAATGCTCCAACACCATTGGGCTTTGCCAGCGGGACACAAATTTTATCCTTGGCAACATCAGATCAACCTGCTGAAAACGTTTTTACCAGAGGTATACCAACAACTGTTACTATTCTTTCTGTTGCTGATGCATCAGGAACTCCTGTCCCAACAGATACAA
>DASTLH010000026.1:0-5223 GCA_035715145.1 Patescibacteria group bacterium | reverse complement strand
CATACTTTTTTTAATGGATCTTACTTCCCGGTTCCACTTTCTTCTCTGGAACCATAAATGAAAGCGTTTCTGCATTATCTCCTGTTGCCATTATCATTCCCTGAGACTGATACCCTCTAAAGCTGCGAGGTTCTAAATTGATACATACAGCAATCTGCTTTCCAACCAATGTGGAGGGATCCTCAATAAAAGGCGCAATAGCAGACATAATTTGTCTCACATCTCGTCCTGGATATTTTTCCACAAGCTCGGGAAGACGAGTAATCTCAGCACTGTCAGGATCTGACAAGTCGCCAAAATCAAAGATCAACTGAATTAACCTGTCAGCATCTAGTACTTTGGTTGCTTGCAAAACAGTTCCAATTCGTATCTCTACTTTTGCAAAATCATCAATAGTTATCATATGGCTATTCTAGCATACCTTTCTTTGTATTAGTACTTACTTTTTATTTGTACCAAAGGCACAATGGGAAGATCATTCCCCACGTTATACAGCGATGTGATTTCAGGTGCAGTCGATTCCAAGACAATTGCTCCTTGTCTCCTCGCTGCACAACCGAATGCAATGTATTTCAATACATCCTCACGGGTTCTCTGCATAGTAAAGTTTTCAACCCCAACCCCCTGACCTCTTCTAAACCATCGTCTGTACAAATCTCCTCTGCCTAAGGCAATACTCACTAAACGCTGCTCTTTAATATCTGAAAGCAATCGGTGAGCAAGCTCTGTATCTTGAGAAGTAACATATGAGCTTAAAAGCCCGACTCTGTGAGGACTTTCAAGATGAGTGGCTAATTTATCACGAGTTCTTCCTATTCTTGCCTTAAACTCACTTTCCTCAATCTCCATGCTTGCTCGAATATCTCCGTCATCTGCTTCTACATCAGCAACCAGCATCGTATACTCAATTTTCTCCTCAGGGACCCCAGCACTAACAAGTGCTTCTCTAAAAAGGCGTTGGTGGGCAAGGAGCGTTTTGCCGGTAAGACCTTCTCCATCACCAACATCTTGAAAATCATACACATATCCGTCTTGTGTTTGATGGTAAGAATAATCAGGACACGTTGCTGAAACAATTTTAAGAGGTTCTCCGCTATACAGCGTCTGATAAAGCATCACTCCCAAGCGTGCAAGTTCTGTTTTTCCAACAGGCAGGGCAACACCATTTTGATCTAATCTCAATGAATATAAATTTTGCATCACACCTGTGACATGATTTATTTGCACCATATCAGCGCTACACTGTCTTGCAAGCTGCCCTGCAATATAGCGCCGCTGCGTATCTATCACTGTTGGTGATTGTTCTCTTTGTTCTGTCATATAAATAACCATTAAAAAAACCTCTCGTGCTTGAGAGGTTCTCGTTTTTTTACTCCAACGAAATCAACCTCTCAAGAAAAAGAAGTTGTTCTGCCAGGCTGCACTAATTGTCATACTTTTGTTATACATATTTAAAATTTCCTATTTTTATTTCTTTTGCTCCTCGTGAAACAGTAGCAACACCAACGCCAAGCTTTTCTGCTATGGTGTGTTGCCCCACTCCTTTTTTGAGAAGCTGGACAATTCGTATTCGTTCTGCAAATTCTTCAAGCTCCTTTGCAGTCAGTAATCCTTTAAGCAAATTTCTCATCTTGTCTGATGAATCTGCTTTGAGTAATTCCTCAACTAACAAAGATACATTTTTATCTTGCATTCGTTTCATTATACTAGTATGCTGATATTCTGTCAAGAGCAAATTCAAGCCTGATTTGCTTCCCAATCTTGGCTTTGCTACACTTAAGCTGTGAATTGCTTTATCTTTGATCTAGATGGTGTTATTACCAACCCTGTAGAGAAAAAAGTCACCCAGCCTGAGCTTTTTACTTTCTTCAAACGAATTTTGGATAATGGTGACGTTCTCACCATCAACACAGGACGCCAGATCCCCTGGATTGAACAACGAGTGATAAAACCATTTGAAAAGACACTCTCCCCTGAGGAAACCCACCACATTTTTATTTCTGCCGAAAAAGGTGCTGTCTGGCAAGAGCAAGGCAAAGATTTTATTGTTGATACTTCCTGTTCTATTCCAAAAGAGATTCAAGAACAAACAGAAAAATTGGTAGTTGATGAATTTTCAGATTGTATGTTTTATGACTCAGGAAAGCAAACGATGATGTCAATTGAAATGCTTGATGGAACTGACATTGCTCTCTACCACCAACGACGAGAGGATTTTGTCAGAGCAGTTAAAAAAATACTTGAAAACGCAGGCATAACAAATCTTAGTATTGATAAAACCAACATTTCAACTGACATAGAAAATAAAGGAGTTGGCAAAGACTTAGGCATTCAAAGGATTCTCACCTGGCTTGATGAAAAAAATAACGATATCTCTCACTTTTATTGTTTTGGAGATAGTCCCTCAGATATTGCGATGGGAGACAAATTATATGCAGAGAACAAACCGTTTACCTATATTTTTACAGGACAACCAGAAAGACTCAGTGAAGTAAACATTGACTTCCCTCTTACTCAGACACAAGCTCTTTTTGATAAAGGAACTGTTGAATATCTCCACTCGCTACTAGCCTAGCCACGCTTGTTCTAAAACTTCAAATCTATCTTCTAAAATTGCTTCTCGAATCTGCTTTGCCAGATTGATAATAAAATGCACGTTATGCAGTGCTCCTAGCCTTTTCCCCAATGCCTCATCTGCTTTATACAAATGATTTACATATCCTCGGGTAAAGTTTTTGCAGGTATAACACGCACACAGAGGATCAATAGGATTCTCATCTAAAACATACTTACTATTCATAATCGACATAGTAAAATTGTTTTTCTTTTGTCCGCCGCTTTGAGGAGAAATATATAAATTCCCGTGCCTTCCTCTCCTTGTTGCAGCCACACAATCAAAAAAATCCATTCCTCGTTTTACTCCTTCAAATAAATCTGCCACTTCAGCAATCCCAAGCAAATGGCGAGGCTTATCATCAGAGAAAAATGGCACACACCAGTCTATAACTTTATACAACGTTTCTTTTGAGCTGTAAGAACCTCCGATAGCAATTGCACTAAAATGTTTATCAGTAAACTGAGCAGAATCAATTCGAAGATCTTCAAACATTCCTCCATGAACTACCCCATACATAAGCTGATCGTCTCTTTTGAGTGCTTTCAGACTTTCCAAACCCCATCTATTGGTTCGCTCAAGAGACAATTTTGTCTCGTCATATTCCCACAAGGGAGACTCATGATCGTCAAAGGCAACAATTAAATCAGCACCAATTTTCTCCTGCATTTCTATGGAAATCTGTGGATCAAATCGCTGTTTGCTGCCATCGAGATGAGAAAAAAAGGTTACTCCTTCTTCGTCTAGTTTTGCAGGCTTGATGCGCTTGGTGAAATGTTTTTGCTGACTTACTTTCTCAATAAAACTCGTCATCTCAGAGGGATTTGCCAGCTCTTCAACTGAGGCTGCATCTTTGTCATAAACAAAAACTGAATTAGTAAATTTGGTTACTTTCTTTTTTCCTGCCCGTTGAGCAGACCCTAAAGAAAACACCTGAAATCCACCACTGTCAGTCATCGTTGGGCCATTCCAGGACATAAATTGGGAAAGTCCTCCCATTTTCTTGACAACGTCCTCACCTGGACGAAGGTGAAGATGGTAGGTATTTGCCAAAACAATTTCTGCTCCCATTGCTTTCAGCTCATCAGGAGCCAGAGTTTTGACACTTGCCTGAGTACCAACAGGAATAAACATAGGAGTATGAACAACTCCATGGGGCGTTTTGAGAATGCCCGCACGAGCACGAGTTTTTTTATCTTTCTTTTCAACAGTAAAAGTAATTTTTGCCATGGAGGAAATTATAACAGATTCACAGCGTGCTTAAATTGCTCTCCTCTATCTTTATAGCTTGTAAACATATCAAAACTTTTACACGCTGGGGACAAAAGCACAATATCCCCTTTTTCAGCAAGATTACGACTTGCTGTTACGACCTCTGACATAGTAGAAAATCCTTCTCGTATTTCAATTGCGTGATCTTGATACTCTTCAATCAGTTTTTTTATAACAGGCCACTCTCTCCCAATTCCTACAATTGCCTTCACACTGGGATCTTCTGCCACATATCTTGCAACTTGGGTAAAATCACTTCCTTCAGTAACTCCACCCAAAATCAATACTTTTGGCTGGGGGAATGCCTGGATTCCTGCCAAAGCACTTTCTGGATTGGTAGCAATTGAGTCATCATAATACATAACGCCATCAAGCTCTTTAACTAATTCCAACCGGTGCTCAAGACCTTTAAAGGTTTTTAATACACCTTGAATCTGGGATAGTCCGACTCCACACGCATGAGCGACCATAACGGCAGCACACACGTTCTCTAAATTATGATGTCCTGGTAAAAGAATATCAGTAACATCAATAATGTCTGTTTCAAAGCCATTGCTTCGCAAAATCACCTTATTGTCCCGGACAAAACACCCATTTTCTACTTCCTGGAATCGACTTACAAACACCACTTTTGCCGGAGTGACTGAGGCAGACAACCGTGTTGCCTCATAATCAGGATTGATAATTGCCATATCATCACTTGTTTGAAATTTGAAAATGTTTTGTTTTGCGCTATGATATCCGTCTGCTCCTCCATGATAATCAAGGTGTTCGTTGGTCACCATAAGCATGACAGAAATTGATGGACTTCTGTCAGCATCCATCAACTGGAAACTAGAAAGCTCCAACACCGAGTAAGAATTCTCTGTCAGATCGTCTAAAAAATCAAAGGCTGGTTTCCCAATATTTCCGCCGATATATGCGTCAACACCCGCTTGTCTGAGCATTTCATAAATCAGTGTTGAGGTTGTTCCTTTGCCTTTTGTCCCGGTCACGCCAATAATTTTTCCTTTACTCCAGGAAAAAAAGAGTTTTGTCTGAGAAGTAATAATGCCTCTAAACTCCTTAAGATACGGCTGCAGTGGACTAATTCCAGGACTTCTCAACACAATATCAAATTCCAAAAGAACTTCTGATGTTATGGGTTTTCCCAGCAGAAGGGGCTGGCCTGCTTCTTGAATCTCTTGTAATCCTTTTTCCCAAACTGGCGAGACACTAACAAGCTCTTCTTTTGATTTCTCATCAATCACACTAAAAGGAATTTTATGCTTGAGAAAATAATGTGCAGTGGAGAGTCCTTCAATCCCTAATCCTAAGAGTGCTATTTTTTTTGTTTT
>DASTLH010000025.1:0-2335 GCA_035715145.1 Patescibacteria group bacterium | reverse complement strand
AAACTTCTTGAGTAAGTGCTTCTTGTGCTATCCCTCTTGTGATAGCATTGATTCCTCCCAACTCTTTGGCAATAATACGCTGCTCCGTGTCAGAAAACCCTTCTTTTTCTCCAGCAAGAAGTCTTTTTTCAATGGCGCGAGCTGTTTGTGTGAGACGCTCATGCTCTTGGGGATGTTTTTCTGGGTCAATTCCTCCGAGCTCTTTTCGTGCGCGATTAAGTCGAAGTTCTGCTTCTGTTACTTTTGATCCATGCTTTTGAGCTGCCAAGAGTTGTTGTGCGATATCTGCTTGGGAAAATGAATCTGCTCGTTCTTGAATAATTCTTGCTTTCGCAATTGCCTCGGATGCAGCATGGATATGATTTTCATGGATTGTTTTGCCATCTTGGTCTCTTCTTTGAGAGAGTGCTTCCCTGTCTATCCTTCCAAATTCCTCAGAGACAAGTAAATCCCAGAGAGTTGTTCGGAACATATCTGGTTTTGCAGGGGTATCTATGGAAGCAGTTTTTCCAGAAAGACTTTCTTCAATTAGTTTTTGTCTGCCTCCAAGTTGTGTGATTGTACGCGTTACAATATCACTCCCTTGTTGGGTTTCAGATGTTCTTGCAATATCCAGGTATCTATTTTTAAGAGAGGTAATTGTTTGTTCTGTAATTATTCCAATAAGTCGTTCACTCTCTAGTGCTGATGGCACAACACTAGGAAGAAGGTCCATTGCATGGATTGCTGCTTTTCGTTTTGTTGCAAGTTGTTCTTGGTTTGTTGTTATTTCGTGTGCCATATTTCCATAAAAAAACCTCCCAATTTTGGGAGGTGTATGCTGCATCTTCTATCTTTTACGACAACAGCGTACCTCCCTCAGAGAGAGGGTAAAAGTAAAATGCGAAAAAAAGATTTCGTGCTGTCATGCAGCTATTATAAAGGGTGATTTCTAAGATGTCAACGCTATTTGCTAAAAAACTGGACTTAATACTATAATAAGTATATGCAAGATTTTAGAAGTAGAAGAAGAAAACATAATTTTTCTCGATTTTTTAAATCGCTTCTTTTCCCCAAAAGTGGTCCAGTTTCAAATGTTATGGTTATTAGTAAGCTTACAACCTACGCATTTTTTGGAATTATTGCTTTGATTGTTGTGATAGTTGGGTTATTTATCTGGTATGGAAAAGATTTACCTACCCCTGGAAAACTGGTTAATAATAACCTTTCAGAATCAACAAGAATTTATGATAGAAAAGGAATTCTTCTCTACTCGGTATATAAAAATGAAAATAGAGTGTATGTTTCATTAAACGATATTCCCAAAACGCTTCAAAAAGCGACAATTGATATTGAGGATAGAAACTTTTACACCAATCAGGGGTTTTCTCTTAAAGGATATCTTCGTGCATTCATTGGTATTATTACCCTCAGAGGTATTTCAGGAGGATCAACTCTTACCCAACAGCTGGTAAGAAACGTTATTTTGCAAGATTTGGCTCAAACCCCTTCTCGAAAAATAAAAGAGCTTATTTTGGCTATTCAGGTCGATAAGAGGTATTCAAAAGATCAGATTTTGGAAATGTATCTCAATGACGTTGGGTATGGCGGGTCAAATACCGGAGTTGAGGCTGCATCTGAGGCATATTTTGGTAAACACGTAAAAGAGATTGATTTGGCACAAAGTGCTTTTTTGGCAGGGCTTCCTCAAGGACCAAGTTTGTACTATCCCTACAACGGGCATAAATATTATATAGCCCGAACACAAGAAGTACTTTCAGCCATGGTAGATGTGGGTGATATTACTCAAAAACAAGCTGACAGTGCAAATAAAGAAGTTGCAGGTTTTACGTTTGGTAACGAGCAGGATACGTCAATTAAAGCGCCTCATTTTGTTATGTATGTGAAGGAATTATTGGCACAAAAATTTGGAGATCAGGCAGTAGAAAATGGCGGACTGCAAGTTACCACAACACTTGATTATGATATCCAAAAACAGGCAGAGCAAATTGTGAAAGAAGAAATTGATAAGGTTTCCAAGCCAGATCATGTGACAAATGGCGCCTCAATTGTGAGAGATGCAAAAACTGGAGAAATTATCTCTATGGTTGGCAGCAAAGATTATTTTGATACAACAATTGATGGGAATTTTAATGATGCTCTTGCTCTTCGCCAGCCAGGTTCTTCTCTCAAACCAGTTATGTATGCAACTGCATTTGAAAAAGGATACACTCCAGCAACAGAGGTTATGGACGTAAAAACAGACTTCCCTACAGGAGATCCGACAACTCCAACCTTTACTCCTGCCAACTATAACGGTAAATTTAATGGGCCAGTTCAGCTTCGATTTGCTTTG
>DASTLH010000024.1:0-4485 GCA_035715145.1 Patescibacteria group bacterium | reverse complement strand
GCGCGTTCGTTCAGTGGCCTAGGACACTTGGTTTTCAGCCAGGATATCAGGGGTTCGAATCCCCTACGCGCTACTAATTCTCTAAAATTCCTATCTTGTAATGACAGAAAAATTTGCCATTACCTTTGCAGAAACGTCTCGCAGTCGACCAAGCAAACTACGAAACTCCCGTCTTTCTCCATCTGATAAGTTTCCCCTTTTTTCTAAAAGAGCAGAAAATGTTTGGACATCTATTCCACTTGGAGCAATTGGTTGGCCAAGTCTGACAAGTGCCTGGGGCTTATGCTTCCAGTTTTTTATCATTTGTATCAAAGTTTTTAGATCTCCTCCCATCGAAAATCCATCTTGAGCAATCTCCACGTCAACGGGAATAATATATGCCTGAGAAAGCTCTGCTAGAAACGCTGCAGCAATTCCACCTTTTGTACTCCCGGGATTATGTGCTGCAACCACTACTGTCTTTCCGTTTTCTAATGCCTCATTCAGAGGCACAAAATCAGACGGGTTAAGAAAAGCACTCGTTGTCCTTCCCCTTCTTTTCGTATAAGAAATAGGGTGAAAGTCACTTCTGCCAATAAGTGCTGTGACTAAAAAATCTGCCCCTCCTGAAAGAAAAGAATGCTGCGTTGATTGATTGGTTATCTGTAAAGGAAAATCTCTTCCCAAAGCAGCGAGTGCGATTGGAATATCAGCATCTGTTTTATGAGAGGTAGCAAAAATTATTTTTGCGCCTTTTGGGAGACCTTCTAAATTTTCTCTTCCAAGAAGCTCTTGGGGAAGAAGTCTTGGATGATCTATAAGAAGAGAAAGCCCTGCATTGTTTAAGGAGTACAAAAGTGGTGCTGTTTTTGGAGATTCTTTACTCATTATTTTGTGCAATTACTACGTACGTGTTAGCAATTATTTCTCCAGTAACGCCACTTTTTGCTGGAACTACTTTTTCTCCGGGAGAAAGTCTTCGAAGCCCTCGTTCTCCAACCATTCTCACAACTGATTCATTCTCACAAAGTTGATAGAGCTGCCTATCAACATCTGAGATAAATGACTCAACAACTCGCAGGAAATTATATTTTCTTCTCACGTCTTCTCTCTCTTCATCTGACAAAGAAGACAAATCATCTTCGACAACTGCCGGGAGATAATCACCTTTTGAGAATAAACCAACAATTTTTAACCCCTCCCGAAGTGTTGAAATTCTTCCCTTTCTTCCTTCAAGTCCTCGTGCAGAGGTTCTCACAACAAGTCTTGGATCCATAACTACCTGGTCTTCACTCAAGCGTCGTTGGAGCTCGAGTGAAAATCTGACATCATCACCGGTTTTATCATCGTCTCTAAAATTAAATGACCCCCACTGACTTTCTGACAATGCCGATGCTCTCACCGCAGTATTTGCTCCCTGAAAAATCTCAAATGGAGGATTAATGTAGTGTCTGGCATTTCTCCCATTTCTTAAAAACAGTTCTTGGATAAGAGTTCGAGTAAATAGCCTCTGAATCCATGAGTATCTCGTATCAACACGTCCACTTTCATCTTCCAACTCGATAGGACCATAGGCCACCATTGTTTCTGGATTTGAAAATACGTCTTGAAGAGTTTGTAAGTAATTTGGGTCTACAGGGTAGGTATCAGCATCAAAATTAACAAGAATATGCTCTTGAGGAGTAATGTCCTCTGGTGTTTGAGAAATAGCTTGATCTATCCCGTGTTTTCGAGCTGATCCAACAAATCCTTTCTCAGAAGTTGTTACAACTTTCACAGGCTGCCCATGAACAAGTCTTTTTTTAGATAAAGAAATGGTTTCATCAGTACTGCTGTTGTCTGAAATCACAACAGAAAACTGCAACCCATCTGGAACAACTAATCCGTTGAGTGAATCAAGCAAATGAGGAATGTTTCCTGCTTCATTTCGAGCTGGGATAACAAATGTAATAGCCTTAATAGACGACGGGATTTCTCTTCTTTCCTTACCTCCACTATGTAGTTCTCCTTGTTGCAATTCACTTCCTGCCATAAGGAGGGTATTTTATCATATATTGAAGCTAAAGTATATTTGCTGTATACTCCCGACATGGAAAGAAAACTATCAGCATTTGGTATCAATAAAGCTCAACCGAAAATTCTTTCATGGTTAGAAGGCTATAAAAAAGGACATTCTCAAGAAGCAGCACTCGGACAACAGCGTTTTGACACACTTATCGCAGAGGCAAAAGCAAATGGGACACCTATTCTTACGCTTTCCCCTCATTTTGATGATGCTGTATTATCTGTTGGTGGACTTTTAGCAGGACTTCAAGAAACAAATCCTTTATATGTAGCAACCATTTTTACCAGAGCAAGTGACGATGTAGCCATGGGCGCAAATGATCTTTTCAGAAGTGGATATCAGGATTTTGATACGCTTTACCAACAACGAGAAAGAGAAAATGATGAGGCAGTCCAAGCTGTTGGTGCACAAGCAATTAATTTACCCAATACAGAAGCTCCGTGGAGAACACGACGCGGAAGAAAACAGTATCCCCTTTTTACCTATGCACTCGGCATGATCAGAAGAGGCGAAAAACAAGGATTTATCGATGACATTGCAGGCCAAATAGAAACTGTTTCCCAACAAATTGAATTACAAACCGGGAAAAAACCACTTGTTTTAGCACCAATTGCTGTCAGAGGAATTCTGACACACGTTGACCATGTCGCAACGCGACAAGCAGCAAGACAAGTTGATGGAAGAAGCGCACAGGTAATCTACTATGCAGACTATCCCTATGATTTACACGCAGCCCCACAGGAGCGTGTGTTGCAAGATGAATCACTTTCCCCGGCAACACTAATTGATTATGACCAGGCAGCCAAACGAAAAGCAATTGAACTGTACGCTTCCCAAGTCCCTTTATTGTTTGGAAATGGCCTTCTTGCTCATGCACCCAGTTTTCCAACCATATTTCCTCCTGAAGTATTTTTTGTGTAAAACTACTGCTTATTGCCACCAAAAACAACATCAACCCCAAAGCCGCTGACTCCTACCCCAACGTATGACCACTGAGAATCCAATTGATTTGCGTTATGCTCTGGATCACCGGCAAAAACCCATTCAATAATATGAACTCCCAAAAGCGGTTCTCCTAAAAGCGCTGCATTTTCTCCAACTGAATTAAACCCAAGCTTATTAAATCCATCTTGGTTTTTGAGAAAATCATTAATTCCTGCGTGATCGTCTAGTTTTCCAGCTGTTGAAAAAGACGCAGCACGAGTGAGCGCATAATTTGCCAAAGTATCACTCCAAATAAGAGTACTTTTCCCCTGAACATTTCTATAGGTATTAAGTGCCATAAAAATCTCTTGTGCTGTTGCCATACGAGCATCTGCACCAAGCTTAATTGACCATTGTGGCCCTTCAACATGAGTTGCTACTCCCCAGGGATTAGTAGAATTTATAGGAGCAGGCTGTGTATAGGTTTGTTCGACAGGATAGGGAGTTGCAGTTGGAAAAGGTGTTGCAGAAGGAATAGGCGTTGGAGTGAGAGGAAAAACAGCATGACGAGGAGCAATATATATTTTTTCTGAATTAATTTTTTCACTTATCCAGGTTCCTGCTAAAAGAACAATTGCACCAACAAGAAGGTAGTCCAGAGAAAATCTTCTCACAATCGTACTCAACAAATTTTTTCTTGTTTTTCTTTTTGCCATACTAAAGTCATTGTACAACACCTGAGAAGAAGACTACATGTTAGGCAATTTGAGCTGGAGCAAGACTGGCATGACGCTGTCGTAGTTGTGCACCAACCAATTCTGGAGGAACTCCCACTTTTGCAACCTCTCTATCGCCTACATTTGCATGAGGACCTATTGCCACTGCTGTATTATTCGCAACAGCCGCCTGAGCTTTTGCAAACGCATTTTCAACAGAAGTTGTTCCTGTTGTTTGCATATTTGCTGCTACCCATTCTGGAGTTTTATCAGTTGCTCCTGTGGACATTTCAAAAATAATGCCACTTTGTGCTGCTCTATCACCCTGTACACGCGTTACAAATCGTTGTCCAACTCTTTGCGTGGAAACTTCTCCTCCGTTTTCTGTTGCATCTCGTATAATCTCCTCTGCCAACAACCCAAGTCGTCTTTCGTTTGCCGATGTATCTACTACTGGTCCTGCTTCTTCTTGAGGTGGTCGTTTCTTTTTCTTTTCTTCCTCATCTTCTTCTTCATCATCCAGCTTTCTTTTTCTTTCTTGCTGGTCATCATCTTGCTCTTCCTCCTCACTTTCATCGTTTGTCTCATCTGTTTCTTCTGCCTCATCAGAGTTTTCATCAGCTTCTCTTGTATCAGTATCTTCAGATTCATCAGAAGACTCTTGTGCATCTGTTTCAGAAACATTATCATCCACAGCTTCATTTGCAGATTCATTGTCTGGGGACTCTGCAAGAGTGTCTTCTTGAGCATCTAAGGCATGTGGCTCTGTACCCTCATCTGAGACACCAAGTAAGGATTCCT
>DASTLH010000023.1:0-4152 GCA_035715145.1 Patescibacteria group bacterium | reverse complement strand
TTTTTCTTTTGCATCAAGGAGCGCTGCTCCCATTCCTTTAGCCCCAACATGAGTAACATAAGAAATTGTTACACCAAATTCTTTTCCCTTTCCGATTATTTCTGGAATATCGCTTTCTTCATTTACAACAATAACGATATCTGTAATCCCTACTTTTTTAAGGGAAGAGATTGTATGCGCTAAAATTGGTTTTCCACAAAGCCCAATCATCGACTTGTGAGAAACATCAGTAAAAGGAACAAATCTGCTTGATCTACCAGCTGCTAAAAGTACTGCCTGCATTATTCTTCCTCCATTCTTTTAATATCTGCACCAAGCTTTGTTAAACGATTCTCAAAATCCTCATACCCTCTATCAAGCTTTTCAATTCCAAAAATAGTACTTGTACCCTCAGCTGCTAGTGCACCTAAAACAACTGCTGCGCCGGCTCTAATATCTACCATAGTCATCACACCATTGTGTAAGTTGGTGGGTCCATAAATTTTTATTGCATGGAAAAATTCTGGTCTGTCATCTTCCAAATTAAAATTGTATACGAATTCTCTATTTTCGACAGGAGGGTTATATAATTCAATTTGTGCACCCATTCTTTTTAAGTCTTCCACATATCCAAATTTATTTTCAAATACTGTTTCATGAAGCGTTGAAAGTCCTTCTGCCTTTGTCATGAGAACTGCCCATGGAGCTTGCCAATCTGTCATAAAATCAGGGTAGACACCTGTTGTTACATCTGTTGGAGAAAGGATTCCTTTTGAAAAAAATCTAATACCATTTTCTTTTTCTTCATACCCCCCATTTGCCTCATCTAATTTCTCCAAAAATTCTATTAAATCTTTTTTCTTTGCCTTTTCAACAAAAATATCACCATCAGTCATAAGTGCAGCAATCGCAAATGTCACAATTTCATTTCTATCAGGGCTAATTGTATATTCTGCCCCGTGTAGTTTTTCTACTCCCTCTATGGTAATTTCTCTTTTCCCACTTCTTATAATTTTTGCTCCCATAGCATTAAGAAGCTCAATTAAATCATCAATTTCTGGCTCTTCAGCAGCATTTTTTAAAACGGTTTTACCTTGAGCAAGCGCTGCCAAAAGAATGAGAGTTTCTGTCCCAGTATGTGTGTTTTTTTCAAATTTGTATTCTGTAGCAATGAGTCTATCTGTTTTTGCATGAAAATAACCATCTTCACTGTGATAAACAACATCTACATGAAAAGCTCGTACTCCCTCAATTGTTCTATCAATTGGCCTAGCACCCAATCGACACCCCCCGGGATTTGGAATAACTGCTTCACCAATCCGGGCAAGAAGAGGGGAAATGAACATAGAAGATGTTCTTGCCTGAGCTGCTTTATCAAGAGGAATTTCGTGAGTAGAAAATGTCTCCATCTTTACTTTTACTGTATGATCTATAACTTCTACCGAGGCACCAAGAGCTCGCATGATATCAACCATGACGTCAAAATCAGAAATATGGGGGATATTATGAATAATTACTTCCTCACTTGTAAGACATGCAGCAACTAAAGCTTTGAGTGCCACATTTTTAGAACCAGAAACAGCAACTGTTCCTTGTAGTTTCTTTCCACCTGTTACAATAAATTTTTGCATTATTTAGAAAGGAGAGTATCAGCTATCTGATAGACATCTCCGGCACCCATTGTCACCAAAACAGTTTTTTCATCAAAATCCTGCATGTGATGATTGATATATTTTACCATATCATTAGGTTTTTCAAGGAATAATACCGTTTTTTCTCTCTTTTTAAGACCATCTGCAATCATTGAAGAAGAAATTGTTGTGTCTTTCTCTTCTCTAGCTGAAGGGTAAATTTCTACCATAAATATTTCATCTGCAAAGGAGAGTGAGTCAACAAACTCATTGAACAACAATTTTGTTCTTGAATACGTATGAGGCTGGAAAACACAAATAATATGCTTATCGGGATATTTTTCTTTTAAAGCGAGGAGAGATGCTTTAATTTCTGTTGGATGATGAGCGTAATCATCATAGATAATAGCCCCAGAAGACAATGTTCCCCGATATTCCAGTCTTCGTTTTGTACCAGAAAATAATAACAGGCCTTGTTGAATCTGTTTTTCGCTAAGACCTAATTCTCGTGAAACAATAATTGCAGCAGTAGCGTTATACACATTATGTTTCCCTGCAACTTCAAGTGAAAATTCTCCCTGCCAATTTTCTTGAGGAACCCTTAGTGAAAAAGTATTATTTTTCTTCACTGACAAAATATAATCATTCTCTTTTCCTTCACCAAAAGTAATTACTTCTCCCTCGTATGAGTCCAGTAAAATCTTTGTTTGAGCATCATCTCCATTTGCAATAAGAATTCCTTCATCTTTATCCAACTGCTTTGCGAAAGCTTCGTAAGCAAGTCGTACTTCAACGAGCGAATTATATAAATCAGGATGATCAAATTCTATGTTGGTAATAACAAGAAGCTTTGGATGCTGCCAAAGAAATTTGGGAGTTTTATCAAGATGAGGTTCAGTTGCATATTCATCTGCCTCTGCAACAAAGTATTCTCCTTTTCCAAAATGTCCTGAGTTGCCAAGAGATGGAATATTTCCTGTTCCAATAACCCATGAAGGATCTTTTCCCCCTTCTTTAAGAAGGGTAGCAATCATTGCGGTTGTCGTTGTCTTTCCATGACACCCAGCAACAGATATGCCGAGAAATTCTTTTCTAAAAATGTCTCCTTTCATAAATTCTCCAACAGCTTGTCCTTGAAGAAGAACCTCAATTCCCTGTTCTTTTGCTGCAATAACCTCTGGATTGGATAAACCTCCATGAGCACCAGTTGTTACAACTAAATCAACACCTTGTACATGCTCTTTGGAAAACCCTTCAAAAACCGTAATGCCAGCTTTTTGCAAAACTTCATCAGTAATATAGATTTCTTTTGTATCAGAACCTGTTACATACATTTTTGCCTCTTTTGCAATAACAGCAAGAGGCGTCATACCTACCCCTTTAATTCCTACAAAGTGAATTTTTTTCATCTTTTTTTTATTGCCTCCTTTACCACTAAGAATTCGTCCCAAGCTATTTCTCCTTTTCCATAATTCATAGACTTCTCATGTCCCTTGCCGGTCAGAACTACAATATCTCCTTTTTTTGCAAGAGAGATTGCTTTTTTAATTGCCTGTTTTCTGTCTTCAATAACTAAAACTTCATTTTTCTTTTTCATTCCAGATAAAATCGCCGCAGCAATATCTTTTATCTTTTCTTTTCTTGGATCTTCTGCTGTAACAATACTCACATCTGCAAATTCTGAAGAAACACGACCCATTTCCGGACGCTTTGACGCATCTCTTTGTCCTGCACTTCCAAACACATGAATAAGTCGTCCTTTGGCTTGTTTTTTTAACACTGGCAAAAGTTGAGCAAACGCATTGGGCGTATGCGCAAAATCAACAATAATCGTAAAATCTTTATCATAAACAACTTCTAATCTTCCTTTTGGAAGAGCAAAAGTACTAAGCGCTTTTTTAATTATTTTGTCAGAAATTCCTAATTCCATTGCAACGCTTATTGCAGCAAGCTCATTATATTGCTGAAATCCACCTTCCATAGAAGATGTATATGGGAGTGTTTTTGGCATCACGTCTGCTTTCTTTTTTATTCCATACGTAATTATTTTTTTAGAAATGAGTGAAGATAAAAGAGGGTAAGAGATATCATCAATGTTAATAATCGCAACCTTTGCTTTTTGGAGTAATTTTGCTTTTGTTTTAACGTAATTTTCATATGTTTTATGATAATCCAAATGCTCATGGGTAATATTGGTAAGCACCCCAATCTCAAAAGGAATTCCCCACACTCTCTGTTGATCTAAAGAGTGAGAAGTAACTTCCAATACCATATACTGCTTTTCATTGCCTGATAAAGAACGCTTCATAAATTTCTGAACAGCAAAAGACGAAGGAGTTGTCACATGAAATCCAGTATCAGAATGTTGTCCATGAATAACAGCACCAACCGTTGAAACCATTGAAACAGGAAGACCAGCGGTATGAAGAATATGGTAGATTAAATTGGTTGTAGTTGTTTTCCCATCAGTTCCGGTAACCCCAATTACGGTCAGGTTTTTTGAAGGAAATTGATAGTAAAGATTTGCCAAAAAGGCAATAAA
>DASTLH010000022.1:0-2462 GCA_035715145.1 Patescibacteria group bacterium | reverse complement strand
CTTTTCTTATCCTAGCACTACAACTTCTTACTTTGCAAGAGCTGTACTTTGCATAATTTCTTTAAAAATAGTCACAAAATGGAATAATTCTTGTGCATTCACATATTCATTTGCCCTATGAGCAAGACCAATTGACCCAGGCCCCAAAATTAAAGAAGGACCATACAAACTTGTCAAACCAGCCTCAGACCAGGCTTGAAAGGTTCCAAAGGTCATAGACGAAATATGATTAGTGCAAATTGCCAACACTTCTTTGGCAAATGCGGAATCTTTTGGAGTACTAAACCCTCGCTCAATTCCTCCACTGATTGCGATTTCTGCCTTTGGATCAACTTGAAGAACAAGTTTTTTTATTCTTTCTATTTCTTCTTTCATATCCCGAGTTGGCAAAAGCCGTCTCTCCATTTGTAAGGTAGCTTTTCCTGCAAAAACATTTCGTGCTGTTCCAGCATGAATCGTGCCAAAATTTTGCGTATTTGTCCCTAAAAACACATCTTTTTCCTGTGCCAGAATGGCAGCATCTTCTTCTAACATTTTCATAATTGAAAGAAGCTTGTATGTAGCATTTTCTTTTCCATTTTTTTCTGGAGTACCATAGCTGGAATGCTGAGGAATTCCATGAGTAGTAATATCAAGCTTAATAATTGAACGCTGACCAATAAGCACTTTCCCATCAGTAGGTTCTAAGGCTATAAAGAATGGGTTTTTGATATTCATTCTTTTCAAAAATTTCTGAGCCCCAAGACTTGTTTGCTCTTCATCTCCATCAAAGACAAAATAGGTGTCAAAAGCAGGCACTTGAGAAAGCTGACTGAGTGCCTCAATAAGTGCAGCAATCCCTCCTTTTGTATCGCATGCCCCAAGTCCATAGAGATTTCCTCCTTGTTCTTCAAGAATAAAAGGATTTGTTTCCCATTCATCATTTGGAGGAACAGTATCAAGGTGACAGAGAAAAACCAAAGATACGTCTGAGGATTGTCCTTTAATTTTTACAATAAGGTTTTCTCCTTTTACCCCATCTTCATTCACCCATTCCTGCTTTTCCTGAGGATAATTTTTCAACCACCCAGCAACTAAGGCAATCACCTGTGCATTACTGATACTTGTTCTACTATCGATTGCCACCATTTCTCCTAATTTTTTAATTAATTTTGCACTCATAGAGGTAGCCTACCATGGACGCAAAAGTTGTGTCAATTTTTTTGGAATACCTGACAACCAGAAGGAAATTGTTAAGAAACTAACAAATTATGAGATAGAAAGGATTTTATAGGAGATTTTCCCAGCTGGAGCTTCTACTTCTAGTGATTCACCGACTATTTTCCCTAAAAGTGCTTTTCCAAGAGGTGATTCATGAGAAATTTTCTTTTCTGTTGGATCTGCTTCCCATTCTCCAACAACTGTATATACCTCTTTTGATCCAGCAACATGGAGAGTAACAGTTGAACCTAATGCAACAACTGGTTTTCCATTTTCTTTTGGTTGTTCGTCTTTAATAAGAGTTGCCTGTTTGAGAAGTTCTTCCAATTCATCAATTCTTCCATCAAGAAATGACAGCTCGTCTCGTGCAGCAACATACTCTGCATTTTCTGAAAGATCACCCTGATTTCTTGCCTGAGCAAGCCGTTCGAGAACTTCTGGTCTCTTCTCTTTTGAAAGCTCATCGTATTCTTTTTTAAGCTCTTCCAAACCTTCTTGTGTGAGATAAATTTTTTTCTGTGTCATATTATTTAAAAAACCCTCTTGGGAGGGGTACCAGCAATATTAAAATGCTCAAGAGATAGTATAGTACCTACAATTTTTTGTCAATATCCTCTAGTGTGTTAGGAAAACTGCGCAAGAAGAGCTTTTGCTTTCTGTTTTGTCTCTTCAGAAACAACAACCCAAACCATACCCTGGCCTGGTTGTCCATAAAAAATATTCATTCCTAAAGGCAAAAAAATAATAAGAGGGAGGACTAATAAATCCTCCTCACCCGTAACGAGTACAATATGTCTTTTTGTACTCTCCATGTCTTTGAGAACATTCCATATCTCAGAAGTTATAGTTGCAGCACTATTTACAATGGTGTGTAATTCTTCACTTCCATCAAAATTTAATTCATGAATGTTGGTAAAAAATGGTTTTCTCTCAACAGTAAAATCAATAACAGATAACCACTGATTTTTTTGTTCTTTATTAGCCAGTTTAGTAGTAATATCCCCAACTGTTACCATTCTTTCTCCTGAAACCTCTGAAGGAAAGGAGCGGATAACTGGCCCGAAAGGCTTTTGCAGCTCTGCTCGCAAAAACGAAGGTAAACGATACTCTTTTGATTCTTCTTCACGAACAGCAGATGATGAATAGGTTTCCCCTTCATTATTTTTAATCAGTGAGATTGTCAAAATAGGAAGGACAGGTAAATGATTTTCTTCTCGTTTTTCGTTCACCCTTTGTGCACCATCTAAAGTATCATCAGTTGC
>DASTLH010000021.1:0-3316 GCA_035715145.1 Patescibacteria group bacterium | reverse complement strand
GTTTGCCCCTGAATTTTTCGTGCCACATTCCAGGGGGTTTGCCCATGTCTGACAATATAAAAGGTAGCTGGTTGAGGTTTTTGCATACTATGTATTGTAGCAGATGTGAGGCGCGTGATTGAAGCTATTTCTTCCCCTGTTGCTGATACATTTCAATAAGCTCTTCTACACTTGTCGCGTCTTCTGCTTTTTTATCCTGCCCTCGAAATGACACCAAACGAGGAAACCGGAGTGCATACCCTGGTTCTTCTGTCTTCCCGTTATTTATAACCGCTCCTGCCGTATGAATGGGACTTCTGGTTATTTCATCCGCTAAAACCTCTATGACCAGCTTTGGTTCGAGCCAAACAGAAGGAATAATTACAGATTCAACACGAGCAGGTTTGTGAGAGACTTCCAACCCTGAGGACATTTGTTTTATGGATTGCCACTCTTCATCAGTGAGCCCTGTTCCAATCTTGCTGACCGTCACAAACATATCCTGTGTAACGTCATACACGCCCACCAAAAGAGCGCCTGCTCCAAAAGCTGTTCGTTTCCCTTTCCCAAAAATATAGCCTAAAATAACACAATCTATTGTGTCTTTTAATTCTCCTGCTTGATGGCGTTTGAGTTTTACCCAATTAAAGTTACGAGCTCCAGCTTCATACGCGCTGGTGAGTTTTTTTATCACAACTCCTTCAAGTCCTTTTGAAATTGCATCATCAAGCATCAATTGAAGAGACTTTGCCTCAGAAAGGGTTCGGGTTTGGGTAGGAATAAGAACAGCGTCTCCTTCAATTGTTTCTTTGAGAATATCCAACCTCTTTGTCAGCGGTTCATCAATAAGTGACTTTCCATCTTTATACAAAATATCAAACACAAATGCTTTCAAAGGCAAATCTTTTGCCACTGCCTCTATGTTGTGCTTTCTTCGTCTCTTCGTTGTTTCTTGAAATGGTAAAAATTCCTCTGAAGCAGGAGAATACGCGAGTGCTTCTGCGTCCAGAATTGCTGTTTTGGCTTTTATTTGTTGTTTTGCAGCCTCAATTAATTCAGGAAACATATGAGTCATGTTCTCTAAATTTCGAGAAAAGATAGAAATCGTATCCCCGTCTTTGTGGATTTGGGTTCTAAACCCATCATATTTATACTGTGCGTCCACGGTTCCCATTTTCTCTATTACCTTTTCTGCATTTGGAAGACGTTCGCATAATTCAGATCTTATTGGCTTGCCAACTGTAACAGAAAGTTTTTCCACCTGCTCTACTGCCTCAACGGGATTGGTTGCTGCCCAAAGTGTTTTTGCAATAAGCCCTAAATCCGACGTTCTGTTGTAGGCTCCTTCCAGATAATGACGCTGTTTTTTCTCCCCTAATTTTGCACTTGCCAACGCGTCCAAAACTGTTGGATCACCAATTCCCAAACGTAAATTTCCCAAAGGAATACGAACCAAATGTTTTGCTGAAATTGTATCCAATTTTCTCAAAAGTTCCGCAAGAAGAGTAATTTTTTTCTCCACTGTTCCGTCCCCTGATATATTGGCAATCTGGGTAAGAGTTGCAAACACTTCAGTGACACTTGGATCCCCAGTATGTTTGTGATGTTTGGCAAATTCTGAAACAACCAGTCCCATATCTCCTTTTCTGTCAAACTCCATTAGCACCTCTTCTTTATCTATTCCATAAGCTGCAGCAATTGCCTGGGCAACGGTTTTTTCTGCCATACCAATTTCAAGCGGTTCAAAAAAAGGAGCTACCCGTCCCTGGACCAAATAACAGATTTTTTCTATCTCATCTGGAGTTTTAACATCTTTAAAAAGTGAGGATAAAATTTCAATTAAAGAAAGCCGGGAAGATGTTTTTTCAAGTTGTTCAAAATAGGAAGCAAGAAGAGCAAAGGTCATAGGCTCATTATATCATTTTGCCATGACGTATTTTGCACCTTTGGTGACTCCCTGCTTTTTAATAATCCCCTGTTGCAGCAGGGATTTTAAATCCAAAAGCACTGCGTCTTCTGAAATCATAGGAAACAGTGATTTAAATGCTTGATTTTGTAAATATCCTGCTTGTTGAATAAACTCTATAATTTTTAACTGCCTGTCTGAAAGCATGAGAGGCTTTCCTCCCAATTTCTCTCTCATTTTTCCATCAATTGAAACGTGTTCTACCCGTTCTTTAATTTTTGTCAATTCCACTGCCAACCCTTCGGTAAAATATTCAAGCCAGGGAGTAAGATCTCCCTGTTTTCTTTCAACACTTTGCAAACTGTCATAATACCTTCCTGCATCACTGTCAAAATACTCCTCAAGAGAAAAAAACTTTCTAATATCATATCCTTCCTGAAATAAAACCATTGTTGAAAGCGCACGAGCAACCCTTCCGTTGCCATCGACAAACGGATGAATCCTCACAAATTCATAATGAACAATGCCGCTTCGCAACACAGGATGAATTTCTTTACTCTCCGCACTATTGATAAAGGAAATAAATGATGCCATCTGATACGGGACTTCAACCGGTGCAGGAGGACGAAAAACAACCGATCCTGTTTCACTGCTTTTAATCACAACTTGGGATTGTCTATATTTTCCCATTGTTTCAGAAGGAAGAATTTTAGCAACAGTTAACTTATGCAAATGAAAAAGAAAATCCTCACTGATAATTTGCTGCCCGTTTTCTATGCCCTCCTGCCCAATAAACTCAATAACTTTTCTATAATTGATGACTTCCTGAATATCTCTCTCACGGGCAACAATGTGTTGGCCCATAACAACCCGTTCTGCCTGAGACAAATTAAGCTCATTTCCCTCTATGTGGGTTCCATAGTGAACCGATCTGACCAATGCATCATTCTGGAATTTTTTCTCGTAATAGGGAAGAAGCGGTGCATGATCAATGACTTCTCTACTAGCCTCAATAATGCCAATATTTTTAAGAATTTTGTTGGTGATAGTGTAGATTGGTTGATACATAGACAAAGCCGTGATATTATTATAGCCAAATGGCTAAGAAGACGCAAAAACCATCAGCACAACAGAAAAAGAAACTCACCATTGCCGTTGTTCAACAAATGCTTACCTTAGCAACCAGCGGATTTGGTTTGGTTGCAGCCCTTGCCTGGAACAGTGTCATTCAGGAATTCGTCAACAGCTATGTAAAACGCTTTTTACCTTCAGGAAGTGGCATTATTTCTTTGGGGGTCTACGCAATTGTCGTGACTGTCCTGGCTGTTTTTATTACCCTTCAATTAACCAATCTTAAAGACCGTCTGGAGAGATAAGCTCTCTCATGACTTTTGGAATTTCTCCTACCAAATCACTCGCATTAAAATACAA
>DASTLH010000020.1:0-6519 GCA_035715145.1 Patescibacteria group bacterium | reverse complement strand
GAGAATAGTATTTATGCAAGACGTATCATTTCTCTCTCATTTTACTTGGTTGGACGGGTTGATTGTTGTGGTGTTGGGATTTTATGCAGTGGAAGGATATGCTCTGGGAGCTGTTTTGGCATGCTTTGATTTAGTAAAATTTTTAGTTTCATTTCTTGTCGGGTTAAAAGGGTATTCTCTTATTGCGCTTCTTTTGACGCAGGGATTGGGGATAAGTAAAGGGTATGCAAACGCTTTAGGATTTTTTGTGGTTGCTGCACTGACTGAGGCGATAATGCAATATCTTCTGAGAAATATTGTAAAAAAGGTGAATACGTCTGGGTTTATAAATAAGTCTTATTTTCCAAAAGTGAACAATTTTCTGGGTATATTGCCTGGTGTTCTTTCCGGAGGAGTTTTGGTCATGTTTTTGTTGACGGTTATCATTACCTTACCGGTTTCTCCGTTTCTTAAGTCACTGATTAGTAAGTCAGAACTTGGGACATTTTTTATTAGTAATACCCAAAGTATAGAAAAAGATATCGCAGGGGCGTTTGGGGGAGCGGCTAATGAAACTCTTAATTTCCTCACAGTTGAGCCACAGAGTAATTCCTTAGTAAATCTTGGGTTTCACACAGATAAAGGAACAATAGATGCTCAGTCAGAGCAGCAAATGCTTACTATGGTAAACACCCAGCGGGAAAAAAATGGGAAAGACGATTTAACAATGGATACACGATTGCAAAAACTTGCCCGTGATTATGCTCAGGAAATGCTTTCCCGAGGATATTTTTCTCACTACACCCCAGAAGGATTATCTCCCTTTGACAGAATGAGTCAGCAGGATATTATCTACACCTATGCAGGAGAGAATCTTGCTTTCTCAGCGAATGTGCAGCTTGCGATGCAGGGGTTGATGAATAGTCCAGGACATCGGGCAAATATTCTTTCTGGAAATTTCAAGCGAGTGGGGATAGGGGTTATTGATGCGGGCATTTATGGAGAGATGTTTGTGCAGGAATTTACTGATTAGGTTGTTTAGGAGTTGCCCAAAGAGCAAGTTGGTACTATACTTTAGATATGATTAAGGTCGCAATTAATGGTTACGGACGAATCGGGAGAGTTGCTCATCGAGTTATTCTTGCAAAACATTCCTCAGAAATTGAAGTTGTAGCCATCAATGCCGGTTCTTCTACTGATTTAGAGGGGTGGATGTATCTTCTCAAATATGACACTAATTATGGCTCTCTTGATGGCGTTACGCTTGAGATAAAACCCAATACTGATACTACTAATCCTGATCTTTTGGGAAAGATGATTGTTGATGGCAAAGAAATTCATGTGTATTCCCAAAAAGATGCAAGTCTTCTTCCTTGGGAAATGTTGGGGATAGATGTTGTTATTGAATCAACAGGCCACTTACTTACTGAAGAGAAAGCAAAAGCACATATTCAAGCAGGCGCAAAATCTGTGGTCATGTCTGCTCCTGCAAAAGATGAAACTCCCACCTATGTTATGTCCATTAATGATAAGGAATATACTCAGGAGCCAGTTATCAATAATGCGTCTTGTACCACTAATTGTATTACTCCTGTGGCAAAAGTTATGGAGGAGGCATTTGGCATTGAGAAAGCAATGATGACAACGATTCATGGCTATACCTCAGATCAAAAATTACAAGATGGGGGACATAAGGATTATAGACGTGCTCGCTCTGCTGCTGAAAATATTATTCCTACCTCAACTGGGGCAACAAAGGCAGCAGCAAAAGCGTTTCCAGCCTTACAAAATAAATTTAATGGTTTGGCAATTCGAGTTCCTGTTCCTGTTGGTTCGCTCTCAGACTTTACGTTTCTTCTGAAAAAAGACACAACAGTAGAAGAAGTAAATGAAGTATTTAAAAAAGCAGCAAGCCACGCCCATTTTAAGGGTATTATTGAGGTAACAGAAGATCCAATTGTTTCCAGTGACGTTGTTGGTAATTCTCATTCTTCCATTGTTGATTTATCTCTTACTCAGGTGGTTGGCGGGAATATGGTAAAAGTTATTGCGTGGTACGATAATGAATGGGGATATGCAAATAGACTTGTTGAAGAAGTACTGCTTGTTGGAGGAAAACATGCATAGACATATTGATGAAGAAATCTCCGATCAGAGAAAACGGGGAGTTTTGTTGGTGCTGACTGGTCCAACTGGCGCAGGAAAAGATACTGTATTTCATGAGTTGATGGCACAGGATCCTTCTTTTGTGAAAGTTGTTACTACGGTGAGTCGGGATATGAGGGCCAATGAATCCCAGGGAAATCCTTACCACTTTATTTCTCGAGATGAGTTTGAAAAAAAGATTTCTCAGGGAGCTTTTTTTGAGTGGGTGGAATTTCGAGGTCATCTCTACGGAACCTTGCAATCAACTCTTGAGGAAGCCTTAGCTACCGGACATGACGTTATTTGGCACATTGATACCAAAGGCGTTAAAAACATTAAGGAGAAGGTTAAAAATATGGTTCCCCGAAGTGCCTTTGTGTTTTTGACTGCTCCTAGTGTTGATTCCCTCAAATCCAGAGTTCAAAAAGATGAGCAACATATGGTTCATCACCGCTGGAATGAACCGCTTGTAGTTTGGGAGATAGAGCAGTATGATGACTGTGACTATTTAGTCATTAACGAAGACGGAAATCTTGCCGCAACAGTTGGAAAAGTGCGCTCAATCATAGAGGCAAAAAGGCAGGAGATCCTCTAAGTCTTCTGCTATGAAAAAACTGATTCTTTTTCTTTTTTTTGTTTTGCTTATAACAACGCCAGTGTATGCACAAGATGCAACTCCTTCTGCAGCAGAGGTGCCGGTAAACTATTCTCTTCCATACCCAGGTATTCTTCCAGATAATCCTTTGTATCTTTTTAAGGCACTTCGAGACAGGCTGGTGAGTTGGTTTATTGCCGATCACAAACAGCAAGCAGCCTTTGACTTGCTTCAGGCAGACAAGCGGGTTGCTGCAGCGTTTTCTTTAAGTAAAGAGCCAAAACCTGATAGTACGCTTATCCTTCAGACCATTTCAAAAGGAGAAAATTATTTTTCTGAAAGTTTGGGGAAAGTCAGTGCTGCAAAACGGGAGGGGGAGGATATCAATGGACTCTTAGGACAGATGGAAAATGCCGCAAAAAAGCATTTAGAGATATTTATTGGCATTTCTGCGTCTCTTCCTTCCAAAGATAGAGCCCAGCTTCAACAACAGGTCCAAGAGGTTCAGACCATTCTTCTTCAGGTTAAAAAACTCAGATCTCAATAAATAAGGTAATTCTCATTGTTTGTACTCTTTTTGTGTTCACTTTTTTGGCTGGGTTTTTGCTATTTTTAAAACGACTTATAACAAAAATACTTTGAGGCTGAAGAAAGACGTGATGTTTTTTGATCTATTTATTTCTATTGACGGGGTTTATATAGTGGCATATCATCGTCATTACCACTACATGTAGACAGCATGAAAATGGGATAAGATAGCACGTTGAATTATGAAATGTCCATATTGCGGCAACAATCAAATAGAGGTTGTTGAGACACGAGATAACGAAGATTTAGATACGATTAGACGACGACGTTCGTGTGTTGCTTGCGGGAAACGGTTTACCACGTATGAGCGCATTGAAAACGTCAACTTGTATGTCATTAAAAAAGATGGCAGAAGAGAGCAATATGACAGGCAAAAAGTGAGAAAAGGACTTTTAACATCAACGGAGAAAACAAAAATATCTGTTGACACCGTTGAAAAAATAGTGTCTGATATAGAACGGGAATTACGGGGACGAGACAGTTTAGAAGTTAAAAGTAAAGAAGTAGGAGAGTTGATAGCAAAACGGTTAAAAAAGATAGATAAAGTAGCCTATATTCGTTTTGCATCAGTCTTTAGACGATTTGTCGACGTAGAGGATTTTGAAAAAGAAGTAAAAAAATTAATTAAATAATATGAGTACAACAAAACAACAAAATTTTGTCGGAACACTGCGAGAAAAAGTTTTCTTAGACAGATATGCTCTCAAGGGGGAAGATGGAGTATTAGTTGAGCATACGCCAGAAGATACGTGGAAAAGAGTTGCCTGGGGAGTTGCTCAAAATGAAAAGCCAACGCTTCGAAAAAAATGGGAAGGAGAATTTCTTGATGTTTTGACAGACTTCAAGTTTGTTCCAGGGGGAAGAATCCTTTCTGGTGCTGGTACCAATTATCAAGTAACTTACTTTAATTGTTTTGTTATTCCTAGTCCAAAAGACAGCCGGGAAGGCATTTTGGAATCACTTAAGCAGCTCGTTGAAATACAGTCCCGAAGCGGGGGCGTCGGACTCAATTTATCCTCTCTTCGGCCTCGGGGCGCACGAGTTAAGAAAGTCAATGGCACATCTTCTGGGCCTGTGACATGGGCTGGGTTGTTTTCCTATGCAACTCATGATGTTGTTCAACAGGGGGGAACACGACGTGGTGCAACCATGTTGATGTTGTGGGACTGGCATCCAGACATTGAAGAGTTTATTACGGTCAAAGAAGATCTTACTAAAATTAATGGAGCTAACTTATCTGTGTGTATCTCTGATGCGTTTATGGAGGCTGTAAAAGAAGATAGGGATTGGGAATTGAAATACCCAGATATTACTGATCCAGAATATGACGCAAAGTGGGACGGAGAGTTGGACAAATGGATTGCGCTTGGGAAAAAAGTGACTGTATACAAAACAGTAAAAGCTCGATACCTGTGGGATCTTATTTGTACAGCAGCATGGAGAAGTGCAGAGCCTGGGCTTCACTTTATGGAAAGATCCAATAAACGAAGCAACACATGGTATTTTGAAAGACTGGTTGCCACCAATCCTTGTGGCGAACAGCCACTTGGTCCATGGGCTGTGTGCAATTTGGGAGCAATGAATTTGTCTGCTTATGTTAAAGATGCAAATCTAGCGCAAGATAAACCAGGCTGGTTTGATTATGAATCATTTGGCAAAGACGTGAAGGTTGCTATGAGATTTTTAGACAATGTCATTGATCAGACCTTTTATTTCTTTAAAGAAAATGAAGAAGTTGCAAAAGATATCCGCAGAACCGGTCTTGGGATTATGGGACTGGGAGATGCATTGATTAAAATGCACTTGCCCTACGGCTCTGAAGAATCACTTCCTGTTATAGAAAAGATATTCCAAGCTCTTCGCGATAATGCCTACGAAGCATCAGCAGATATTGCAAAAGAAAAAGGAGCATTTCCTAAATTTAATAAAGCAAAATATCTGAAAGGCTATCACATTAAAAACTTACCAAAAGCTCTCCAGAAAAAAATTGGAGAACAGGGAATCCGCAACGCAGTGCTTTTAACGATTGCTCCAACAGGAACAACTTCTCTTGTCTCAGGCGTTTCCAGTGGCGTTGAACCTGTGTATGAATTCTCATTTAAGAGAAAATGGAGAGGTGGAGAAGATATGGTGTATCACCCATTATTTGAAGAGTGGAAAAATGCTCATGCAACAGAAGAAAGACCAAATTATTTTGTTTCAGCAAATGACTTAACCCCGATGGAGCACGTTCGGGTTCAGGCAGTTGCTCAGGACTACATTGATTCCAGCATTTCCAAAACAGTGAACGCTCCTAATTCCCATACTGTTGATGATGTCAAAACACTGTACATGGCCGCATACGATTACGGACTCAAAGGCGTTACCTATATGAGAGACGGATCTCGCCAGGGAATTTTTGAGCGAGTCGAGGAGAAAAAAGAGAAAAAAGAAGAAGTGGCACCAGTGCAGCATCAGCCAGCACTTCCTATTATGCCGGTTATTTCTCGACCGTCCCGAATTGATGGGTCAACATACAAAACAGAAACCCCAATGGGAGAGACGTTTATTACCATCAATCACACAGAAGATCAGCAGCCATTTGAAGTCTTTATCACCATTGGAAAATCAGGATCAGATGTGTCAGCAATGGCAGACGCATTAGGCAGAATGATCTCGTTAAATTTGCGAGTGAATGGTATGCTTCCTCCTCGTGAGAGAATCAGACAAGTGGTTGCGCAGTTAACAGGAATTGGTGGCTCACGAAGTATAGGATTTGGTGTTAATCGGGTCAGATCGTTGCCTGATGCTATTGCAAAAGTATTGGCACAACATTTTAATTTTGCTGTGAACGGGAAAGTGGAGGATAAAAAAGTGATTAGTACTGTTTTGTCTCAGGGAGTGATTCCTGCACCAGAAACTCATATTCCAGAAGAAACCCATGCTCAAGAAGCAGTTGCTGCTCCCGCAGTTTCTATGCAGTTATCAATTGATAGTGCTCATGTGAGTTCTAATACTAGTTTGTATGATATTTGTCCGGAATGTGGTGTCTCAGCCTTTGCATACGAAGACGGTTGTAAAAAGTGTTATAATTGCGGACACTCTGAGTGTTAAGTTTGTATAGGCAATCACGGTGAGAATCCGTGGCTATGCCGTAACTGTTAAAGCCAGAAAACTATACAAATGCAATTTCCCGAGCAGGACAACATGGTATCCTTCTTGAGAAATTGAGA
>DASTLH010000019.1:0-3417 GCA_035715145.1 Patescibacteria group bacterium | reverse complement strand
TTTTTACCAAGCCTTCGCCTGTATTTCTGACAAATTTAATACCGTTATATTCCTTTGGGTTATGAGAAGCAGTTATTTGGATTCCGGCGTCATAGCCTTCGTTGTAGACTGAGTAATAAAAACTTGGGGTAGAAACAAGTCCAACGTCAATAACGTGTGCTCCGCAGTCAAGAAGGGTTTGTTTAGCAACTTCAAAAAGTGATGGACCAGAAATTCTCATATCCCGTCCTAAGACAATTGTGAGCTGTCTGTCACTTGCAATTGTCTGGGTAAAAAACTTATAAATTGCCTGAATAATTGGGACAAGTTTTTTCTCGTCTAATTGGGTTGGGTAGATTGCTCGAATGTCGTAGGCTTTGAAGATTGATGAGTCAATGTCCATGAAGCTATCTTAAATGGAAGCAAGAAAAAAGTCAATGGCAGAGGCAAGCGGTTGAGAAAGTGTTCCTGTCTTTTGTCCGAGCTCCATTGCAAAGAGTTGCTGGTGAAGTGAAACAAGTTCTTCTTGTGAGAATGTCCCTGCTTGTTTTGAAAGTTTTGTTTTTTGCCATGGAGCAAGACGGATTACTTCACTAATTTGTGCATTTGTTTTTACCCCCAACAGTTGTCGAATTTGTCTGGTAAGCATGAAGAAAACATAGCCTGCTTCTTGTTGTTCTAACAGTTGATGATAGAGCTTAAGGAGTATTTTCCCGTTTCCTGGCTTTATGTTGTCCAGAAAGGTAAAAACAATCGTTGGTGTTTTAAAAAGGGTGACAGTTGCTCCTTTAAAAAGAGCAAGTTGTTTAGGAGTTAGTTCTTTTGATTCCCAAATAGTAATAAGTGCCTCTTTTTGGGAAGTAAGATAGGTAGCAATTTCCTCAATTTCTTTTGGAGATTTCCTTTTTGAGACAAGGTCTTCAATAAAAATTGGTTCTTGTTCTCCAAACAGGCCATTTCCTCCTATTATCTGCAGTAAGTCAACAAGGCTGACAGATATCCCGTCAATTGTTTTTTTGCTTTGATTTTTTTGCTTTTCAGAAAGGTAAAAGTTACGACTTTGGGTAGTATCGTCCCCATGAATAAGAGTAATCATAGTTTATGAATTTGTTTGTATTGTTTAAATAAGTCTTTTGCTGTTTTTTCCAGTTGTCTTCCTGCACTTTTATGAGGCAATAGTGCTCCAGAAAAGTTTTTGGGAATATGTAAAAGCTCGTGAATTAACACATGAATTTGTTCTTCTTCAGAAAGCGGGTCAAAGTATTTTGACAGCACTTCTATTACATAACTTGGCTCAATATTGAGTGCATGTTGAAAAATTTTTGGAAAAGACCAAATACGAGCATAACTTCGAGAAGATGAACCTTGTGTTCTATAACAATAAATAAACTCGTGGTTGATATGGGGTAAATCCAGTGTTTGAAGAATGTGAACAATTTTTTCCTTCACTTCAGGTGCTTCTTCCCATTCCAGTTTTACTGATTTTTTTCGTCTTGGCATAGGGCTGAGTATATCAAGCTAGTAGTGTAAAAGCCACTTTAAAAATGCTTTTACATTTGAAGAAATAGTAAATGCTGGGTTGTTGAGTGTTGATTTGGCAAATTCTGCAGTTGGAACCTGGGTTGTTTTTGTCTCTGCAGCCAAAACCTGTGGAACAATATGAGGTGCGCCTTTTGGTTTGGGGAGGGATTCAATGAGCTTGAATGCAGCCGTGAGACTGCCGTCATTATTTTCCATGCTGAAATTTTGGAAAGGTCCTGCTCCTGCTTTGAGGAGAAATGGTGTAATTGCAGCAATTGAAGGATCGTTCCATGTTGTTGAGAACGCTGTCTGATAATAGGAAGCAATTTGTGCATCAGAAATGCTGTCTCTTGTCCAGCCTGTTTCAGTAATAAATACTGGCAAGTCTTTGGATGTATTTTGACTTATCAATTGTTTTTCGTATTTAAAACTGGCGATACTTTCAGTATTGCTAATGCCTGGAGGGGTGGAGAATCCTGGGTTTGGGTACGAGTGGCTCCCAAATCCATCAATCTGGTTAAAAATACCAGGAATTGCGTTGTTCATGCCAGAGAGAAAGGTATATTCATTAATTGCTGTTGAGGAATTTGCTGCTGCATTATCAAGCCCAGCTGAAATTACAAAGAAATCCGGATTTTTTGTTTTAAATGCAGTGACAGCATAGCTTAAAATATCTGCATATTCTCCAGAATTTGGTTGTCCACCCCATTCATCTCCTCTATTTACCTCATTAAAGACGATAATGTAGCGGTTTTTAACCGGCCAGTGTAAGTCTCCCAAAAAATTAGCAAAGTCTAAAACGTCTAGAAAGTTAGGTTTTCTCCAAACGGTTGTATTAAAATAATCTCCCTCTGTTGCAAGCCTAAGAATGGGAATAAGGTGAAGCTGGCCACATTGATTAAGAAAATCTTGCCATTTTGCTCTATCTTTGTCTCCTGCCTGAATAGGAATGGTGACATATCCCCAGTCTCCTCCATTTGAATTGACTAGTTTTGCTGCATCAGAAAGCTCTGATGGGAAAAGAATATGAATACCAAATTTATTATTTGTTGAAGATAATGGGTTTTCAATAGCGAAAGCACTTCTTGCAGAGAAGAGAAGAAGAAGAGATAAAAGAAAGATAGTGAGAATCTTTTTCATTGGCAGTCTGTGCCTATTATATACCAAAATACGCACAAGAGAAAGGGTTTTTGTGTTTTTTTGTCAGGAAAATATCAAGTTGTTTTAAAAACACATGCTATACTAGCCTCATGAAAGCTGAGGGAAGCATTCTTAAAAACTATTATGAGCGCAGAATTTTCACCAGGTGCTAGTGTAGCTATGACAGCCTCTTTTGAAGGAGGAGTATCTGTTGGCCTTCAGGCAGCATCTATAAACTCTTTGTCAGCCCCTATGTCACTAGAAAGCGCAATGCCTTCTGGATTGTCTTTTACTCCTGGAATTGAATCTGGTAGCCAAGTCTTTGGCCAAGCTAGTGAGTCTTTGCCATTTTCTTCTTCATCTGATGAGGCAGTTGCTTTGAGAATTGGGGAATTAGCAGGAGAGTTGGGATTACCACAATTTGCTCAGAGTGCAGAAAGTGTCTTGGCAGAAAGAGGCTTGTCCTTTCCTGCTGAGGCAGCAGATGCTCAAGATGGAAATTCTCAACTAGAAGGAGTAGTTGAAGACGGTACTTTACTAGGGGATTCACAAAATGAATCCTTACTTGGTGTCTCAGATGAAGGTACAGAGCCACATGCCTTAGATGCTCAAGAAGACACTCTTGCAGAGTCCTCAGATAATGAATCTGAAGTAGAAGCTGTGGATGATAGTGTCTCAGAAACAGACGCACAAGAGTCTTCTGATGAATCTGAAGATACTGATACAAAAGAATCTGATGAAAACTCTGAAGAGCCAGAAGAAACAGATGAGACAAAC
>DASTLH010000018.1:0-5268 GCA_035715145.1 Patescibacteria group bacterium | reverse complement strand
TGGATCTGTCATAGTTATTGTATTTTACCATTATCGAGAATAATATTCAATAATCAATTGCATATTGAATGGAACTTCAATATCTTCTCTTTTTGGCATTCGAATTAGCTTGCCAAGAAAGGCTTTTTTCTCTAAAAATGGGAGAACTACTTTTTCTTCTTCCATAAGTTTTGCAACATCTGGATTTTTTTGAATTTTAGAATTTAGTTCTACAACATCGTCAACTTTTACTTGATATGAAGGGATTGTTAACTTTTTTCCATTTACTAAAACATGTCCATGAG
The DNA here is from genome assembly GCA_035715145.1 of Patescibacteria group bacterium. GTDB lineage: Bacteria > Patescibacteriota > Microgenomatia > Levybacterales > UBA12049 > DASTLH01. The sequence continues at coordinate 4,984 of DASTLH010000018.1, read as the reverse complement.
AAACGAATTGTCGTGACATGAATCGTGATTTTGCAAAGCCTAATCGATAAACAACGTTATCAAGTCTTGTTTCAAGAAGAGAAATAAATAGTTCTCCAGTATCTCCTTTTGCATTTTGTACTGAGTCATACATTTTTCTAAATTGTTTTTCCATGACTCCATACATAACTTTTGCTCGCTGTTTTTCTCTAAGCTGCTGACCAAATTCTGAAAGTTTTCTTGCTCTTTTTGCGCCATGAACTCCTGGTTTTATACTAAGGCGTCGCTGAAGAGATGCTGACTGTTTGTCCAGCAAATTAATTCCTTCTCGACGTGCTAATTTATGTTTTGGTCCTGTATATCGTGCCATAATTATACTCTTCTTTTCTTTTTTGCCCGTGGTCCATTGTGTGGAATCGGTGTCAAATCAGCAATCATATTAATAGAAAGTCCAGCTGCTTTAATTGCTCGAAGTGCACTATCTCGTCCAGAACCTGGACCTTTTACAAACACTTCAACTGCTTTCAAGCCCATTTCAATTGCTCGTTTTGCAGCATCTTCTACTGCCAATGATGCTGCGTATGGAGTTGATTTTCTTGCTCCTTTAAAACCTTTTGCTCCTGATGAACTCCAAGCAATTGCTTCCCCTTTTTCATTTGTAATAGTAACAAGGGTATTATTAAATGTTGCAGTAATAAACATTTTCCCGTTATTTCCAACAACTACTGCATTTTTTTTCTTTACAACTTTTCCTTCTTTTTTAACTTTACTTGCCATATGTTATTTTTTAGCTGCCTCCATCTTTGCTGCAACTTCTTTCTTAATTGCTCCAATTGTGACTCTTTTACCTCTTTTTGTACGAGCATTTGAACGAGTTCTTTGTCCTCTTGCTGGGAGACTCTTTGCATGTCGCATACCTTTGTATGAACCGATTTCTTTAAAACGCTTAATATTTGCTGTAATTTCTGCTCTCAAATCTCCTTCAAGCTTGTAGCTCTCAAGTGCTTTTGCGATTGCTTTTTGCTGGTCTTCAGTAAGATCTTTTACTCGAGTACCACCATCAACTTGTGCTGCTTTAAGAATAACCTGAGCATTACTTCTTCCCACGCCAAAAAGATAGGAAAGTGAAATCTCAACTCGCTTATTATCTGGTATATTAACTCCTACAAATCTCATAAATTATCCTTGGCGCTGCTTATGTCGTGGATTTTCGCACACAACTCGAAGCACTCCTTTTCTTTTAATTGTCTTGCATTTTGCACATCTTGGCTTAACACTTGCTTGTACTTTCATATTATCTCCCTCTGTAAACAATTCTTCCTTTGGTTTTATCGTACTCGGTCATCTCAACTCGTACTTTGTCACCCGGTAGAATCTTAATAAAATTCATTCTCATCTTACCGGCCAAATGACACAAAATAATAGAACCGTCGGACAGTTCTACTCTGAAGAGTGTATTTGGTAGAGATTCTGTTACAATCCCTTCTACTTCGTATGAACCTTGATGAGCCATCTATAATTACCTATTCTTTGAGAACTCATTATAACAAATCCTGCCTGAAAGAGCAATCTCTTTATTGATTTCCTCAAAAAGCTACTGTGTCAGAATTTCAGGACCATTTTTTGTGATGGCAACTGTTCTTTCAAACAAGCCAGAAAGGCTTCCATCAGCTGTTTTAATAGTCCATTCATCCTCTCCTCCAGCATATCGAATCTCTTTTTTCCCCATGTTATAGATAATTTCAATGGCAATGACCATTCCTTCTTTTAAAATTGGTGTTTTTTCTCGTTTATGAGATACATAGCCTGGAATTTCTGGATCTTCGTGCAAATCTTTTCCTACACCGTGGCCAATAAGTTCTCTCACAACAGAATAACCGGCTCCTTCAACTAACGTTTGGATCGTTTTTGAGATATCCCAAATATGATTACCAATTTTTGCCTGCTGAATTGCAAGCATCAGTGCTTTTTCTCCAGTATCTAAGAAATTAACGGCTTTTTCATCTGCCCCTTCATTACCTCCTACGATTATTGAGTGAGACATGTCGGTATGAAACCCATCTAAATAAACACCACAGTCAATTCCTAAGATATCTCCTTTTTGAAGTCGATAATCTGTAGGGATTCCATGGACAACCGTATCATTGGTAGAGACACAAATTGTGTAATTATAGCCTGGAACCTTCATAAATCCAGGCTCTCCTCCTTTTTCCCGAATCAATTTTTCAGCCAACGTATCAAGTTCTAATTCACTTACTCCTGGTTTTGCAGCTTCTAAAACCTCCCAAAGAACATCTGCCAGGATTTTTCCACCTTTTCTCATAATTTCTACTTCTTTTTGTGATTTTATGTGAATCATAATGAAAGCTCCTTTAACACTTTCTCTATTGTTTCTTCTTCATTTAAGTCTGAATCGTCAAGAACCATATATCCATATTCTTCAGGGTCAGAAACTAATGGGTCAACGGTTCTATGGGTATCTTTATAATCTCTCTCTTTTGTATCAGCCAAGATTTGATCGTAGGAAATAGTAGCATTGTGTTTTCCGCCCATCTGTTCAAATCGTCGTTGTGCTCGTATTTCAGGTCGTGCAGTAAGGAAAATTTTCATTTTTGCATCAGGAAAAATCTTCGTAGCTGCATCTCGACCTTCTGCAATAACAACATTCCCGTTCTCGATTTTCTTGAGCCCGATCTCTCGCTGCCTTTTTACCATTTCTTCTCGTACTTCTCTAATTGCTGCAACTTTTGGAACAGTTGTGGTAACACTTCGCTGCTTAAGCTTTTCTGTGACATCCTCACCATTCATAAAAACTGCATCATCGGTCATATCAAACCAAACATGAGTCAAAGCCTCAACTACTGCTTTTTGATCTGAAACAGAAATGCCATTTTCTAAACAAAAAAGCGCAAGACAACGATACATCGCCCCAGTATTTAAATGAAATCCATGAAGATGGTGCGCAAGAAGACCGGCAATAGTCCCTTTACCGGCTGCAACAGGTCCATCAATAGCAATAGCAAATCCAGTCATAAAGAAGGAAGAAAAATAAGCATCAAGAAATTTTTTTCATTATCTCTTGATGAATTTCTTCAATTGATTGTTCACCATCTATTTCAACGAGTAAACCCTTTTTTCGATAAAACTCAAGCACTGGTTCAGTAAACTGATGAAAAAGTTCGATTCTTTTTCTAATTGCTGTGATTGTCTCATCTTCTCTATCTCCAGCATCTCGAAATGACAAGCGCCACAATGCTTCTCTGTCAGAAACTTTTAGATAGATAACCCTATCTATACCATTTCTAAATTTTTCTGCCTGTTCTACTGTTCTGGGGAACCCATCCATAATGTAGCCTTTTTCATACTCAGCTCTATTAAGATAATCCTCAACCATCGGAATCATAATATCGTCTGGAACAAGAATTCCTGCATTAATGGTTTCTTTAATATATCGTCCTAATTTTGTTTTCTCCTTAGAAATTGCACGTAAGATATGGCCTGTTGAAAGGTATGGAAGAGATAATCCATCTCTTAAAAGGTTTCCTTGTGTAGATTTTCCGGCTCCTTGTATGCCAATTAAAATAAGTTTCATATTATTTATATGTATCGTAATTTCTCATGACCAATTGTGCCTCTATAGATTTTACCGTTTCAAGAATAACAGATACCACAATCAAAACGCCAGTACCTCCTAAGAGGAGCGTTTGAATTCCTGTAACTTCTTTTGCAATGGTTGGGAAAATAGCAATTACTCCTAAAAATAATGCACCAACTAAAGTAATTCTGGTAATAACAAAGTTTAAGAAACTTGCTGTTGGAGTTCCTGGTCTAATTCCTGGGATAAATCCTCCATATTGCTGCATTTCCTCAGAAATTTTCTTTGGGTTAAAAATAACAGCTGTATAAAAGTAGGTAAACCCAACTACCAAAATAAAATACAATGCGTTGTAAATAAATCCTGCAGGATTAAACCAGGTAGAAAGGGTAAATGCCACATTTCTCATCGCCTCATTTTTTGCAGCTGTGAGATAATTTGCCAAAATTGAAGGGATAAGAACCAACGACACAGCAAAAATAATTGGAATAACACCTGCCTGGTTAAGACGAAGTGGTATGTGAGTATTTTGACCACCGTAGATTTTGTTCCCTCGTACTCTTTTAGCATAATAAACAGGAACTTGTCGCACTGCCTCATTAATAAAGACAATTGACGCAATTACGAGAAAACCCATTGCCAAAAAAACCAAAAGACCTAAAACGTTTTCGCCATTTGTCGTAGTAGCAGTTTGAGAAATAGCGACTGGGATTCTTCCAATAATACCAGCAAAAATAAGAAGAGAAATTCCATTACCAACACCTCTTTCTGTAATCAATTCGCCAAGCCAAACAGCAAGCATTGTTCCAGCGGTCATTGTAATGATAAATGCGAGCAATGAAATTGGATTAAGAGACACAATAAGATTCTGACTTTTTAAAAGAGCATACATACCAACAGCCTGAAGAGCTGCTAAAGGAACTGTCAGCATTCTTGTATATTGATTAATTTTTTGTCTGCCAGATTCTCCTTCCTTTGCCATGGCTTCAATTGATGGGAAAACCATTGTTAACAATTGGAAAATAATTGAGGCATTAATGTATGGATTAAGACCAAGTGCAAGAATAGAAAAGTTAGCAAGGGTTCCTCCAGAGAAAATATCCAAAAGTCCTAAAAATTGATTTTGTGCAAAAAAGGATTTAAGAGCAATAGTATTAACGCCAGCAACGGGGATATGTGCAAATAATCTGAAAACCACCAAAATAACTGCAGTAAAAAGAATTTTGTTGCGGATTGCCTCAACCTGAAAGGCCCGACGGAAAATTGAGAGAAAGTTACTCATTCTTATAGTGTAACATTACCACCAGCTTTTTCAATTTTTTCTTTTGCAGAAGCAGATACAGGAAGAGCAACAGTGAGAGCAATCTGCAAATCTCCATGACCTAAAATTTTTATTCCTCTTTCTTTCAT
>DASTLH010000017.1:0-32599 GCA_035715145.1 Patescibacteria group bacterium | reverse complement strand
CAAAATTACTTATTCAAAAATATCATATCAGCTACGTGTATGTTGGTGGTTTAGAGAGAGAAAAATACCCTACCCTCTCAGAGGAAAAATTTGCAACAATTGGAAGAATTGTTTACCAAAATAATGGAGTAACTATTTACCAAGTATCTCTTTAGCAATCTTTACAGAATCTTCGATAGCACTAAAATCATATCTATCTAATACTAATCCTAGTTTTGGATAATACACTTCTAAAGTCAAAAGACCGTTATATTTTTTATTTTTTAAATAGGTAAGAAATCCCTTACTATCAAGATCTCCCATAGACAAAGGCAAGTGGTGTTGGTTTTTATTAAAACTGCTCATATGAATATTGCCAATATGAGAAAACATATCTTGGAATATTTTTTCATTTTGTGGTTTTTTTAATTCCGCATGACTGACATCGTATGTCAAAAGCAATCCATATTCATCCGCAATTTCGCTAATCTTTTCCATGTGGGGAATCAATGTATTTTTTTGAGGGAATTGATGAAGTTTTTTATACGCAATGTCATTTGGCATATTTTCCAACATCACATGAATTCCATATTTTTCCTGAATTTTAGATAATCGTTGAAAATAATTTTTCATTGCCCGGGAATCAAAAGAATGAAACGCAAGAGGATGAAAAACCATATATTTCACTCCCAATTCCTGTGCAATTTCTCCTATTTCTTCATCAAAATATAATCCAACGCCTGACCATGCAGGTTGATGAAGTGATGCAATTGGCAGCTTATATTTTTTTGAAAAATATTTTAACTTTTGAATTTTCCAACGAGACTTTACTCCTAAAACAATTTCTACACCTTCCACTCCAGCATTTGAGAAGTTTTTGAAAAACTCTTCTAAATGTGACAAAAGAGGAAAATCTGTTATTGACGCATGAATTTTCATATTATTTTTGTACTGCTGGAGAAGGCATAATAGTACAATTCCCCTTGGTAATTTCACAGTTGATAAATTTTTGAATTTCTGAAAAATTACCATTTCCAACTCTTGGAATAAGTACAGATAAATTATCATACTCCGGCGTTATAGGAGCAAGCATCAAAAGACCAGGACGTCCTGTCATATAATCTCCAAAATCAAGAACAGCGGTAGTTACTTTTGCGGTTTTTAATATAGACAATCTATCTAAGAAAAGTCCCAAATCACTATCAGTAATATTAGTATCAATACTATTTTTAACGATGTTATACAGCCCCACTAATTTTCCTGGATTAAAAAATGCCGAATTAATTAATTTACTTCGTACAGCTTCTATGACCAACTGTTGTCGCGCAGAACGAGCAAAATCAGTTCCTTCCTCGCCAACACCATGACGAGACCTTGCATACTCGAGTGCTGTCTCTCCATCCATATGTTGAGGTCCTTTATCAAAATGAAGATGCTTATACCGGCAAGGAAAAAATTGCTGAAGATCTTCCTCTGCAGAATCTGTTGCAGTAAATGTTTGAATCTCCTGCTGAGTATGGCCACATACATCTTCCTCTTTTCCGGAAATGGGGTATTCGTAATCATCAAGCGTTCTGACAACTGTCACGTCTACTCCTCCAATTTGATCTATTCCTTTCACAAATCCTTGAAAATCAAGTCGAATAGCATAATCAATTGACTGACCTGTTACATCATTAGCAACTTTTTCTGCACTAGACAAACCACCAATAGCATATGCTTCATTTATCTTATTAACTGATTGATTAAGACTTGGGACCCATAGGTCTCGAGGAATTGAGATAAGTGTTACTTGTGCCTTATTCCAATCAATGTTTGCAAGCATAATTGTGTCTGTTAAATTAGGACCATCATGGCTTCCCCCACCAATTCCTAAAAGAAGAACATTAGTTTTTCCATTAGTTTCCTTCAACACGGCACCGGGGTGGAAAATAACATGAGTTGCTGCTGGAACAAATTTTCCAAACGCAATGAAAAACTTAACTAGTAATACGATGACAACAACAATAATAACGAGTACAATTGCTTTTTTATGCATGTTGGATTATCTGAGCAAATTCATGAGGATCAAGGCTTGCCGATCCAACAAGAAAGCCGCTGATATTGGGAAGAGTAAGATATTCTCTTGCATTCTCTCCGGTAACACTCCCCCCATAGAGTATCCATGATACACTATTTTTCTCTTTTATGGAATTTGCTTCTTTTTCTACCTCTTCTAATGAGGCAGGCTTCCCTGTTCCAATTGCAGCTACAGGCTCATAAGCAATTATTTTTGCGTCCTGAGGAAGAATATCTTCCCCTCTCGTGCACACAATTGGGGTAAGACCATTTGCTAGTGCTTGGGTTACTTGGGAATGTACGTCTTCATCAGTTTCATGGAATAACTCTCTTCTTTCTGAATGGCCAACAATTGTATATTTCGCAAACTCACGAATAAGCTTTGCTGAAACAGCACCAGTATAGGAACCTTCTGAAAAAGGAGAAACTGCCTGACTTCCTAATTCTATTGGTAAACGATATCTGGTAATAAAAGATAAACACGCTGGTAAAAGAGGATATGGTGGGCAAATAATAATTTTTAGCTGTTCCTTTTGAAACAGTGAGGTATAGGTTGCAAACGTTTCAAACCACTCTTGTACTTCTTTTTGGTTTTTGTTGGACTTCCAGTTAGCAATAATAAATCGTTTATCCATGTGGTACAATCAGTAGTACTTTCCATTATAAAGATGTCTGACAATCTTCTCAAGAACCTGAATCCGGAACAACAGAAAGCTGTCCTTGCAACAGATGGTCCAATGATTATCTTAGCAGGTGCCGGATCAGGAAAAACACGTGTTCTTACCCACAAAGTTTGCTATCTTATCTCAGAAAAACATATTGACCCTGACAATATTCTCATGGTCACTTTTACTAACAAAGCAGCAACTGAGATGAAGGAAAGAATGGCACATATGCTCTCAACCCCAACCAAACCACTTATTACAACCTTTCATGCCCTCTGCGCCAGAATTCTAAGAATTGAGGGCCATATTCTTGGACTTTCTCATACGTTTGCCATTTATGACAGCTCAGATCAACAAGATGCTCTCAAAGAAGCAATGAAACAACTTGGTCTTTCTCCAAAAGAGTATAAAGTTGGAGCAATTCACGCCATGATTTCTCAAGCAAAAAATGAATTAATTAGCGCTGAGGAATATATGGGCTTTGCAAAAGGACCATTCCAAATTGCAGCTGCAAACGTATACAAAATCTATGAAAAAACTCTCAGAGAAAATAATGCAGTAGATTTCGATGATTTAATTCTTCTGACAGTAAAACTTTTTGATACAACCCCCCAAGTTCTTCAGAAATATCAAAATAAGTTCCACTATATTTGTATTGATGAATATCAGGATACCAACAAAGCACAATATAAACTTACTCGTCTATTAGGAGGAAAATGGCAGAATATTTGTGTTGTTGGAGACTTTTCCCAAAGTATTTATTCTTGGAGAGGTGCTGATTTTAAAAATCTTTCAAAATTTCAGAAAGACTTTCCTAGCGTTAAAACGTTTACTCTTTCTCAAAATTATCGTTCTACACAAAAAATTCTTGACGCTGCCTCGCAAGTGATTGCTAATAATACATCCCACCCGGTGCTTTCTCTTTGGACAGAAAACCCAAACGGAGAAAATATTACACTTTTTGAGGCACGAAATGAAGAACAAGAAGCAAGTTTTATTGCAAATTATATCCAGGACTATGACCATCATAAGCTCTCAGATATTGCAGTTTTGTACAGAACAAATGCGCAATCTCGTGTTATAGAAGAAGTTCTTCTTCACTTTGGAATTCCATATACATTAGTTGGAGGAACAAGATTTTATGAAAGAAAAGAAATTAAAGATGTTTTGTCATATTTACGACTTTTGTCCAACCCAAAAGACTCAATTTCATTTAAGCGTGCAGAGAAATTAGGAAAAGGTCGTCTTGCCAAATTTGTGGAGATCCAAGGGGAACTCGACCCGGAAAAGTTTCCTCCTACAATTGAAATTCTTGATACTATTCTTTCCAGAACCGGCTACTTGGATTTGTATGATCAACATGACGAAGATGATAGTCAAAGACTTGAAAACATTAAAGAACTGCGCTCCGTTGCTATTGCCTTTCCAAATCTGACAGAATTTTTAGAAAATGTTTCTCTAGTAGAGCAAGAAGAAGTATCAACAAAACTTTTAGAAAATGATAAAAAAAATACAGTAACTCTCATGACTCTTCATGCAGCAAAAGGGTTGGAATTTCCTGTAGTCTTTATGATTGGTATGGAAGAAGGACTTTTTCCTCATAGTAGAGCACTCATGGACAAAGATGAACTTGAAGAAGAACGTCGTCTCATGTATGTTGGCATGACCCGAGCTCGAGAAAAATTATTTCTTACGTATGCAAGACGACGACTTTTCTTTGGACAACGAAGCAGCAATACCATTTCACGTTTTTTGCTTGAACTTCCTCAGTCAGTTATTTCTCAAAACATTCCATCAGAGTATAATCAAGAAGAATATCCTGATTATTTATGAGCTTTCATTTGGCAACCAAAGACGAAAAAGAATTATTTAATTCATTTGCCACCCACCCGCTTCAATCATGGGAGTGGGGAGAATTTCGAGAAAAAACTGGCATTTCAGTTATCCGATTAATCAACCTTAATAAAAAGCAATCAGTACAAATAACTATTCACAAAATTCCTCACAGTCCATTTACCATTGGCTACATTCCTAAAGTAACTCTTCCTGATGCACAAATGATTTCTGAGGTAAAAAAGATTGCAAAAAAATATAATTGTATTTTTATACAGTTTGAGCCAAATGTTCCAACTGACATGGCAAAAGATGAAGCACTAAAAGCACTTGGACTTACTCCCTCATTTCACCCACTTTTTACCAAATATACATTTGTTCTTAAACTGACCCCTTCTGAGGAACAACTTCTTAAAGACATGCACCCAAAGACTCGATACAACATTCGAGTTGCTCAAAGACACGACGTCAAAGTACAAGAAACAAATAACAAAGAGGCATTTCAGACATATTGGCAGCTAACAGAAGAAACAACAAAAAGACAACATTTTTTTGCCCATACGAAACACTACCACGAGTTAATGTGGGAAACGTTAAACAAAAAAAATCCTCATGGATTAGAGGCCCATTTATTTATTGCATCATACCTCCCTCCTGAGGAAAAAAAGAGAATTCCGCTCGCTTCTTGGATTATCTTTACCTTTAACAATAAACTCTATTATCCATATGGGGCGTCTAGTAATCTTTTTAGAAATGTCATGGCTTCAAATGCAATAATGTGGGAAGTTATTAAATTTGGCAAAGAAAAAGGATTAAAAGAATTTGATATGTGGGGCTCTCTGGGAGAAAATCCTGATACAAAAGACCCTTGGTATGGATTTCATCGACTCAAGCAGGGGTATAATCCTGCTCTTATTGAGTTCTTGGGAAGCTATGATTTAGTTATGAACCCCCTTCTTTATCAAGGATATAAACTTGCAGACAAACTCCGCTGGCTGTTTTTAAGAAATAAATAATTTGTTGACATAAAAATACTCTTTTGGTATACTCATTTCTCACGACTATGGGACAACATATCGAACCAGAAAACAGAACAAATCTTCCTGCACCAACAGGCCCTTCAGAGGTAGGAAAAGTTGTTGTGACCCCAGAAGCACTTGGAACAAAAATTGAAGCAAATCCTGCTCTCTCACAAGCAATTCTTAATTCCGGACGAGATCAAGCAAGTGTCAGTAGCGATACTGTTGCCCTTGCACAAGTAGTTTCTGATGTGGAAAGCAAAGCTCTGGTTCCAAGTAATGACAATTCTTATTTGCAGGCACAAAAAGAACGAGCAAAAGGAAATATGCAACCACTTATAGATACCATGAAAACAGATCTGCAAGTTGCCATTGCTTCAGCTCTTATGCAAGACAGCAATACAGAGCCCTCACTTTCAACAAGATTAGCCACAGGAAGAACATGGAATAATATGAAACAAAGTGCTGGAATGGATGAGGCAGAAGGAGACAAATTTATTTATCTTTCTGTTGTTCCAACACTTTCCCAAACAGAACAAGCACTTCTTTGGAGATATACAAGCTATTCAAGAAAACTAGCACTTGCTGAATTTACCGATGACAATTGCCCTCCAGACATTGAAACCTGTTCTGAGGCAGATTTAGCAGGCTATCTTGTCACAACTCTTTATTCCGCTCATGGAGCAGAACAAACACGAGGAAAAAGATTTGAGCCAACAGATGAGGCAAAAGATGATTTCGTAAGACTTCTTGCAACCCTTAATGAACGTTATGTAGCAACTATTGATCTCAAAGGTCGGGAAGGATTCTCTCCTATTAATATTACTGCGCTGTTAGATGAAATGTATGCAAGAACTGAAGAAAAAGGAGTTTATTTTAATGACATGATTAGACGAATGATTCGACTTGCAGAAGAAGATTCAAATCTTGCATTTATTCTTCGCCAGCATTCAGCAACCAGCAGCATCGTTGATAGACTTCACGACACTTCTCGCTGGGACGATTCTACCGATGCCTCCTATCCTTTTTCTGGATTGCGAAGACAAAGAGACAACGAAGAGGAATAACTATATATGGCTGCTGAATCAGATATTTCCCGAGCGCTTATTGTTCGTCCCCCTGAACTACAACCTTTCCTTCCTTCTGATAGACAAAAAGCTGATGTCTTAGCATTTATTAAAAACGTTTATTTAAATCCTAGAAAAGGAGGAGAACAACCCTGGACTCCAGCAACAATTGAAGCCTCCGTTGGTGTTTTAATGCACGATGCACTCCTGAGAGGACTAGCACTTGAGGGAAGAGATATGTCTTCTTTATCCGAAAATGATTCATTAGTAAAACCAATACAAGCAGGCATAGAAAATAGGAATCTCATTCGCTCCACTGCGCAGGAGGCAGTAAAAGTTATGGACAGATATGCCCGCACAACCTCTTCTACCTTTGCAGGGCCGCTTGCTCTTCGCAAAGACCTTTGCTATCAAGCCTCCCAACAAGTAAATGGTACTGATAATAAAGGAAAACCACTTTTTCAAATTACTAAAGATATTCAGGATGCAAACCTATTGGCATATCAATATGCTACCCGTCAAGGAATGCTTCCGGGTCTTGCAAAACATGCTCTTGAGACATTAGAAGCTCAATTTCCTCAAGCTGCGTCAATTGATATTCTCAAAGATCAAACAGATAGAGCTAACTCTCAACGATTTATTGAAAATATGGCTCGAATTACACGAAATATGCTTTTTTCCTATACATTGGGCCTGCCTAGTGCTTTCGTCCCTGTAGAAGTCCTTCAACGCCTTGAAAGCACAACAATTGAAGCACGATTTACAGAAGACGCTTTCAGCCAAATATATCAACAACAATTTGCGACACTTTTTGATGGAGCTCCTGCTGCAAGAGCATTTCTCCACGATTTATACTTTCAGACAAAAGAAGAAATTACGTCCTCGATTGCAAGAAGAAACCAGCTAAACCAAAATGCAACAACAGAGGAACAACAACGAGATAATACCTATCGCTCGTTTAACAATAATTTTTTTATTAATGAAGCAGTTTTAGAAGAAAATCAAATTAATTTAAGCCCGTCTCAACACATGGAAGGGCTTGACTCTCTCTGGGATGATGACCGATCTGTTATTAAAGGCGACTTCAGGGTGCCAACAGAAGACAGTCTGCGCGCCGCTGAAAGACAAGCAACAGCTGTCCCCTATCTTAGATATGAACAACGCCAACAGGTAGGACAACGATTCCGAGAGGCAATCGCAGCTTGGAAAACGCTTCGTGAGGCAGAGGAAAGAGAGTCAGCAGAAATAGGACGACTGACAAATACTCTTGCTGAAAAAACCCAACACCGTCAACGATTAGGAGAGAAAGATCAACTGCATCCAAAAGAATTGGAGAGAGGAATACAACTCGCTCATGATACTGGTGGACATAAAACAGAAGTCCAACATTATAGAGACTCACAAACCATTTATAAAAGAATGAGAAATAGACTTGCACGCTCCAAAAGATATAGAGAAACAATTGATGCATTTTTCACTGAATTAGAATCTCAAGGAACACTTCCTGCCCGGATACAACTTCCTGATGAACTGCGGGCAATTTTTAAACAGATTGATAGTCATGAACGAGCTGTTACTCGCGGTCATGCACGCCATCAACTGGAAGCGTCTACCGATATTATTAGCAGAGATTTTTTTGCTCCATTAGACCACCTTTTTACGTATGCAGAGTCTGTTTCTGAGAGACCAAAAGTGATTGATCACTGGAAATCTCTCTCTCAAGCGGATTTAGAACAACACTACAATCTTGTCGTTCAAACTCTCAACAAAACTCAAGCAGACCCGAGTGGTACTATTAGTTTTGGCGATGCTCGTTTAACAAGCAATTATCTTGACTATATTCAAGATCAATTAGCTGACATGAGAGGGAAAAAGACCCTCAGTCCTGCTAAAAACCATCGAATCGAGTTATATACAAGACTTGAACAAGAAGCGCTTGCCCTTCAATCACAAAGGATAACCACTATTCGAGAGTTCCCAAAAGAAATATATATTGACAGCCTCACTCAACGAATAAAAGCAATTGAGAGAATAATGAAAGCTCGTTCTGACTTGCAAAGAGCAAGTAAACCACTCTCTCAAATCCCTGAAACGGTTAGCCCAGAAGTATTGCAAGTTCTCAAAACACGGCTGTATGCTTTAACCCTTGATGCGTCAACGTCTCCACAGCAACTTGACGAACACCTTCCAGAACTCAATAAAGTAGACAGAACTGATTACAAATTCCCCAGCTCTCTTATGGACCAGATTCCCAGCATTCTCCCTGCAAAACCAGAATTTGCTGCTCTCTTAGGACGTCTTCAAGGACAAGTTCAAGAACACCTTGATCATGCACCGACACTTTCAAAAAAAGCACGGCTGAAAAAAGATTTAGAAATTGTTTTTCAATTACGCCATGCAATTTTATATAATCCTCTTTTCCCTGAAGCGCAGGGACTCACATGGAAACAATTATGGTCTTCTCTGCCTCAGCGAATATATGTGGCAGAAGCACTTCAAAAAAGGGAGAAAAATACAGCAACTCTCAAAGAAGACAAAGCTCTTATGCAAGAGCTAGCACTTGCTGCATTGCTGCGAGAAGATGAAAGAGACATCGCTCTTATTCAAAAAAGACTTGCTGAACTTCGAGACCTTCCTGCACAGGGTAAATTTTTAGAGAAAATGGGAAGCCTTGGATTTCTTGTTAAACTTCCTGCAAGAAGAGATTAAATCACTTTATAGACATATAAACGATACTGTTTTTCATAAGAGACCAATTCTACAAACTTTTTATACTCTTTTTCTGGCAATGGATAAACAAAGCTGACAATTTTTGTCCCTTTTTGTAATTCTTTTGAAAGTTTGGGTGCAAGTCTTTTAAGCGCATTAGGAATTAAATACATAATAATTACTGAAGCTCCACTTAAATCAATTTTGAAAAAATTTCTTTTAATTACCTTTGCTCTTGATCTTGATTTTAAAACATTTATTTTTGCGAGGAAAAATCGCAATGGATCGATTTCAATGCCAACGGACGTTGCCCCATACCCATTTGCCGCTGCAATAATTGCCTTTCCTGTTCCACAACCCAAATCATAAACAACATCACTCTTTTTAAGATTGAGTTTTTTATACATTGCATCAATTACTTCCTGAGGCATTTGCCACCATGGTGCCCACGGACTATCTGGAGGCCAAATCATAGAAAGCAGATAGAGAAGAAAAAAAATAATGACAATCAATACTCCGTCTACAGAAAAGCTCAGTGCTGGATTATACATACGACTATTATTGTACACAACTTACCAGATAAATACTTTAGAAGATAATGCGGACGCCACCTAAGTCAGCGTAATCAAATGGATGGAAATTATGAATTGACCCGATAAGAATTCTATTTTTTCTCACTTTAAATTTCTTTGAAACTTCTTCAATAAGTTCTGGTCCAAATGGTTTATCTTCAAAAACTACATTCACTCGAAGATGTGGAAATACTCCTGCTTTTTGCAACGTATCAATTACATCTTGTACGTCCTTTGCGCCTTTTCCTACATCATTTTTATGTTCTTCACATGCTGAATGAACAAGCGTAATATTCCATCCTGTTTCATTTTTATTTACATAATCTAGAATTGAATGCAATCTGTCTATATGATGAACAAATGCAAGGAATCGTCCTTCATGCATATCATCAAAATTTCGTTCCAAGAAATTGTAAATAAATGGAATTTTCCTTGTTACACGCATCAAGTTTTTAATTATCAAATCCATATTTGCAAAAAGGAAAATAAGAATAACTGCAGGGATAAAGTACGTAGCAAAGTAGGTTAAGTTTTTTGGTTCAAGATTAATATTGCCAATAATTCCCAAAACGGTTGAGAGAAGAGCTAAAACAACAAATACCACAGGAGCATGATAGGTTCTCTTTAATTCAGACCTGGTTTCTCGAAGAATCAAATTTCCCAATGCAAACAAACTCATAACAGTAAGGAACGCAATCGTATAAACACCAGCCAACGCAAGCAAGTCACCACCTGTTACAAGAAGGATTGAGGTACAAAGAATAAAGAAGGCAATAACAATGCGAGGATATGACCCTTTAGAATTTTCTTTTGTAAAGAAATTTGGCAAAACAGCATCGGAGGCCATACGATAAATAAGGCCACTTACTCCAACAAATCCGGTTAATACTGCTCCTGCTAGCACCAAGAATGCATCTGCCACAAGAACTACTTCAAATATATGTCCTGCAAAAATATGGGCTGCATCAGCCAAAATGAAATCTTTTGCTGCTGCAATTGCATCAATTGGCATAACATTAAGAATAATAAGAGCAATCAATGGATTAAAAACAGCAACCGTAACAAGCATGTTTCGAAGTGTTTTTCTAAAAACTCCTTTTTGTTGCTCTTCTACAAAATTTGCTGAGCTTTCAAATCCAGAAACCCCAAGCATTGAAGCAGCAAACCCAAAGAATAATGCTTTCAAAAGCCCAGAAGAATTTGGAGTAAGTGTTTTTGTCGTTTGAGCAAGATTTGCCAACAAATAGTTATGACCGCCGTGGAAGATATAAAAAGCTCCTAAAATAAGAAAAGCTATAAGACTGATAATGTGAAATGCAAAAATTGTTAAAGCTACTTTTGCAGAATCTTTCAATCCCATAATTACCAGCACAGCAAAGAATCCTAAAAGTCCAATAGTTAAGATAGTCACGGGAACTTTTATAATTGCGTCCAGGTATTCAACTGCTGTTTTTCCAGAAATCACGGCTGTTGCAACATAGGAGAGAATCGTCGTCACTCCGGCAAGAGATGCTACTGATTTTGATGTTGCATTAAGAAGACAGTTGTACGCTCCTCCATTAATAGGAAGTGCCTCGACGACTTCTGTATATACTGCTTTGTAGAAAAATAAAACAAGGCCTATAAAGGCCATAACTAATGGGGCATACACACCAGCAAAAATAATCGCGATACCGGAAACGTAGAATGTGGAGCTCAGAATATCATTCCCGCAAATTGCAGTTGCAAACCATTGATTTAATTTAGCGTGGGCCTCATGGACCACTTTCTTTCCCATAGAATAATCCAAAAATAATTACGTGAGAATGACATTATAAAAATTGGAGATAGATTTGTAAAGAGGCAAAAAGTAAAGACTTTAATCTTTAACCATATAACCAAACCCTCTCACTGATTGAATAAGCTTTTTTTTATAATCACTGTCTATTTTTTTACGAAGGTATCCTATATAGACATCAACTACTCGTGTATCTACTTCGTAGGAATACAACCATACTCTATTTAAAATCATCTCCCGAGTGAGGACTCTCCCTTTATTACTTATCAAATACTGGAGCAGCTTAAACTCATGAGGAGATAATGAAATTGACTTCCCTGCTCGTTTTACTTCAAATGTTTTATTATTTAACTCCAAATCGCCAACTTGCAAAAGCAAATCCTCTCCATGGCGAAGACGAGCTCTAATTCTGGCAAGAAGCTCTTCTGAAACAAATGGCTTAGTTATATAATCATCTGCGCCAAGATTGAGCCCTCTGACAACATCGGATACGTCATCGCGTGCAGTGAGAATAATAATTGGTAAATCAGGATATTTTTTCTTAACTTCTAAACAAACTGCTTCGCCTGCAAGGCTTGGAAGCCCTAAATCCAAAATTACTAAATCCGGGAGAGATTTTTTCATGAGATTGAGAGCTAAAACTCCATCTGATGCAGTATCTACCGTATATCCATTATCAAGAAGGAATTCCTTGAGGAAATCTTGAATGCTTTGATCGTCTTCTACAACGAGAATCCTATTTACCATATGCGCCTGGATAGTATCACAAAATACATGGACAGTAAAATAAACTCTCAAGATTACAATACAAGAAAATAGTAAGAAACCGGATTCTAATATGTAAGACTCCTGTAATAATTCTTACATTTCTAATGAAGAAGATGCGAGGTTATCCAGAGAAGGACTAACACTGCAATGGGGACACCAATGACCCATAAAAGAATAAATACCATATTCCTAGACTAGATTGAGATAATAAGAACTTTTTAATAGACAGATAAGAGTTATGAAAGAACTTACATCTTGAAAATGCTTGACAAATTGAGATAATTCACTTATACTAACTAATAGTTAGTTAGCCTAAATACTATGACTACCAAAAATTCTCTTATTGATGACTTCTTCCAGCTCGGAAAACTCATGCGGGAAAAACTCTCCTATGACTCACCTTTTGTTCACTTAAGCATGATTCAAATGAATGCACTCCTCTATATAAAAGATAATCCTTCAACATCCATGCGTGATATTGCTTCACGATTTCATATTGAAATGCCAAGTGCTACAGCAATGATAGATAAACTTGTAAAACTCTCCTTTGTTCAGAGAGCTGCTGACACAGAAGATAGACGAATTGTCAGAGTTGCTCTTACTAAAAAAGGAGACGAAATTCTTAAGCAAGCGTTGTCTCAAAAAAATAAGCGAGTGGAGAAACTTCTTTCACATCTTTCAGATGATGAACAAACAAATTTATCGCGTATAATAAAAACATTGGTAAATGAAATGGAGAAAGATCATGAATAGAAAAATTATTATCACAACTATTATTGGTGCCGTTCTCATTGTTAGTGGGGTTAGTTTTGCGCTGAAACCAAATCAGCCAACACCAAACCCTCTTCAAACAGTTTTAGTAAAACCTGTTTCCAACACTATCTCTGCTCAGGGTAGTATTCATTCTGTAAGTGAAGCAACGCTTCATTTCCAAACAGGGGGAAAAGTAGTATACCTTCCTTTTAAAGAAGGAGATGCAGTCACCCAAGGCCAAATAATTGCACAACAGGATACCTATGCACTGCAACAACAACTAACACAGGCGTTAAATACCTATCGTTCTACAAGAGATACGTTTGACCAACAACAAGAAAACGCACAAAACGGTAACCTTCAAGGACAACAGAAAACCACACTCAACACCTATGTTACTTCTCCCGTGACTAACACCGATGTTATTAATAGTATCGTCAAAAGGGTTCTTGACCAAAACCAGGCAACACTTGATAACTCAGTTATAAGCGTACAACTTGCCAACAATGCGTTGTCTCTTGCCACCCTTACTGCTCCTTTTTCTGGAGTTATTACTCATGAGGATATTAGTGTTCCAAATGTTAATGTTACAACTTCTACGTCTTTCTCTCTGGCAGATCCTTCAACTCCTGTATTCAAAGCACAGGTTCTCCAAAGCGACATTGATTTTGTTAGTGTTGGAGCAACTGCCACAATCAAATTGAATGGGAATAGTAAATCTCTTAAAGGAACTGTTACAAAAATTTATCCTGACAAAGTTACTACGCCTTCAGGAGAAGCCGCCTACACCGTTGATATCTCAAGTCCAGATTTATTAACCCAAGGAAAATTATCTCAGTCTGGAATTGTCCTGATTACCAGTAGCGCACAACAAGCAACAGTTCTTGTTCCTTTATGGACAGTTGTTGGCCATCAAGCAATCTGGATAATGAAAGATAACCAACCAGTACTGACACCTGTAACCCTTGGAAAAACTCATGGATCACTTATTGAGGTTTTATCTGGCCTCTCTCAAAGTGATAGTGTCATTACCAATCCACAAACAATTGCTAAAATGAAATATACCTTATTATGAAAAACGTATTTTCTCAATTAAAAAATCCAAAAGTTTTACGAATTCTTTTTATTATCGGAGGAGTTGTTCTTATTACCGCAGGCATTCTTTTCTTTCTTAAAACAACAGCACGAGTCTCTATTGAAAACTCTCTAGTTTCTGCTCCTGTCAGTACAATTTCTCCTACTACAGGAGGAAAACTTACAGAAATTGATGTTTTTGAAGGAGAAAATGTTCACAAAGGAGACAGACTTGCCGTCGTTGGAGGAGAAACCCTTTTTGCAGATACCGATGGCATTGTTAGTATGGCAAACAACCAATTAGGGAGCCTTACCAATCAACAGACTCCAATTGTTCAATTAATCGATGGCAACAATATGAGAATTGCTGGAACCATTGATGAAAACAAAGGACTTCAAGATATTCGCGTTGGACAAACAGCAGCATTTACTGTTGATGCAATCGACGGGAAAACATTCTGGGGCTATGTTGACGAAATCAGTCCATCAGCAAAACAAACACAACTTGCATTCTCTATCTCAAGTGAAAGACCAACCCAACAATTTGTTGTGTATATAAAGTACAACGCCAATGCCTACCCAGAAATTAAAAATGGAATGTCAGCAAAAATAACCGTGTACACTGCAACGCACTAACTCCCTATGGCACAAACAAAAACTCTACTAGCACCCTCAGAGAAAAAAGGGTTTCATTCTCATCAGTGGTTAATTCTGGCAACACTTATGATTGCCTCGTTTTTAGGAAGACTAGACGGAACTATTGTCAATTTAGCACTCCCTAAAATTATTTCAGACTTTGGCATCACTGTTTCTGAGGCAAGTTGGATTTCAACCGCATATATTATCGCTAATGCAATCTTTGTTCCTGTTTTTGGGAAATTAGGAGACTTAATTGGAAGGAAGCCGTTGTATATTTTTGGGATTGTAGGATTTACCATTACCTCTATGCTTGCAGGACTTTCTTTTAATCTTTCGTCTATGGTTATCTTCAGAATCTTGCAGGCGGTTACGGTTTCTATTGATTATCCTATTGCCCTTTCCATTATTGCCTATACTTTTGAAGACAAACGACAGCGAGCGCAGGCAATGGGTATGTGGTCTGGAATTTTTGCAGCTGCAGCTGTGTTTGGCCCGCTTCTTGGAGGGCCATTAATTGACAACTTTGGCTGGAGATCTGTGTTTTATATTAATGTTCCGTTGGGCATTATTGGAACACTTATGGCAATGGAATTTATTGTTGAGCCGGTTAAAAAAATTAAAGGACTTGCCCATTTTGATATATGGGGCTCTCTTCTTTTAGGGGTCAGTCTTGGAACTATGGTTTTGGTTTTAGACCAAGGCCAAGCATGGGGATGGGGGGACGTGAAAAGCATTATCTCCTATATTGTTTCAACGGTTTCTCTTATCCTCTTTTTACTGGTAGAGGTTCGACAAAAAGAGCCGGTTGTTGATTTGAAATTCTTTAAAATTCCCACATTTACTGCTTCCATTATTACTTCATTTATTTCCTTCTTGGGTATGATCGGAGCATTATTTTTACTCCCTATTTTTGCACAGAATTATCTTGGGTATTCTGTAACAAAATCAGGATACTTATTTATTCCGATGGCATTGTGTCTTATGGTCGCAGCACAAAGTGGCGCAAGGCTTTCTCATAGGTTTCCGCCCCGATATGTTACAGCAATAGGAATGTTTTTTTCTGCCCTTATGCTTTTATCGTTTGTCGGAATTGATATTAAATGGACATTTTGGGATATTACCTGGAGACTAGGACTCTTTGCCGCAGGACTTGGCATTGGCTTAGCTCCTATTACCCAAGCAGCAACGTCCACAGTTCCTCTTCATGAAGTTGGTATTGCCTCATCTATTTTAGCTCTCGCCAGAAATTTGTCCGGAGCATTTGGAGTGGCAATTTTTGCTACCATTCTTTCAAATAGCACAACAGCAAGTCTTTTAGCTGTTCAGATTCACTCAATTATCAACACCACAGATCCACACATTCTCCAACAAATTCCAACGCTTATGATAGTAAAAGCAAACATTTTAGCCTATGCAACGGTTTTTAAAGTAGCTGCATTCTTTATGGCACTGGGTGGAGTATCTGCGCTTTTTGTGAAGGAAAGTAAACACGATTTTGACAGTAAACAAGAAGCACGACAAAGCCACAGTGAACCAATTGAAATTTAATTATTGGCAAGGCATAAAAAACTTGCTACCCTTTCTTTATGACTGAAAAAGCAACATTTGCAGGAGGCTGCTTTTGGTGTACCGAAGCAATCTTCAAACGATTAAAAGGAGTCATTTCCGTAGAACCGGGCTATTCTGGTGGCACAAAAGAAAATCCCACATATCAAGAAGTTTCAACGGGTGAAACAGGACATGCAGAAGCAATTCAAATAACATTTGACTCAACAATTATTCCCTATTCAAAATTATTAGATATTTTCTGGCATACACATAACCCAACGACTCTTAATCAACAAGGAGCTGATAGAGGGACGCAATATCGATCAGTTATTTTCTACCATTCTCCAGAACAACAAAAGGATGCAGAAGAATCAATGGAAAAACTAGAAAATGACCATACATTTACTGACCCTATCGTAACGCAAATTGTTCCATTTGAAAAATTTTATGTTGCTGAGAATTATCACAAAGATTATTATGACAGCAATAAGTCAGCACCCTATTGCAATTTTGTTATTGATCCAAAATTAAAAAAACTTTTAGACGAATACGCACCACTCGTGAAAGAAGAATATAAATAAACTCAAACCCGGCTGAAGACTGTGCCCCAGCCGGTATATTTTTATTGAGCTGTTGTGGGTCTTGGACCTCTTGTTGGAGGATTTATTTCTACATTTTGTGCAGTGACTGACCCGTCACTATTGTTTGTACCCAAAACCATTACTGTATCTCCTGATTTAATATCACTTAGTGCGCCTGCTTGTAACTTCAAATAGGTCGTATTTGTTGATACGACAATGATTTTGCTACTCCCATCAGCGAGTTTTACAGTCATTGTGGTAGGGTCAAGACTAATAACCTGCCCTCTCACAGGGGCAACACCATTTTGTCTAAACCCTGTTCCAAATCGACGTGCATATTGCCCAACGCCAGTTGCATTATTATTTTTTGCATACTGCATTCCGCCCAAAAAGCCTCCTGCACCTGCAAGAATTACTAAAATTGCGCATATTATTATCGTTTTATTCATCTGACTCACCTCCTTTCGTTCTTACTCATATCGTAATGCTTCAATTGGTTGAAGATTTGCTGCTCGCTTTGCTGGATACCACCCAAACAAGATTCCAATTCCTGCTGACACTAAAAATGCCAGAACAACAGAAATAGGAGAAATAACAAATAACGATCCTGTTAACAGAGAATACCCATAGGAAAAAAGTACTCCAAGAATAATGCCAATTAGTCCGCCGATAAACGTCAGCAAAATTGCTTCAACAAGAAACTGGGTAATAATAATTTTTTTCTTTGCACCCAATGCTTTTCTCAAACCAATTTCCCGGGTTCTTTCATTAACAGTCACAAGCATAATATTCATAATCCCAATTCCTCCAACCAATAACGAAATTGCTGCAATACCTGATAAAAGAGTCGTAAACGTTCCTGTTGTTTGATCTACTGCAGATAAAATATCTGATTGAGATAAAATGGTAAAATCTGCCTGAGCAGGACTGGACAATTTATGTCTCGCCAAAAGCAAATACCCTACCTGATTTTCTGCATCCACCATGACTTCTGGAGATTTTGCAGATAAAGAAATACTACTCACATAATCAACTCCAAAAATTTCTTTTTGTGCAGTGGTAAGAGGAATAAAAATAGTATCATCTCTGTTGGCAAAACCACTCCCTCCTTTTGAGACAGTTATCCCAATAACAAGAAACGCTTGTTTATTGATCCGAATTGTTTGCCCGACTGGATCTGTACCATTGGGAAACAATGCTGTTGCTACTTGAGGTCCAAGCACTGCAACTTTACTAATTCCAACTATGTCTGTTGCTGAAAGAAAACGTCCTTCTTGCATAGAAATACTATTGACCGGTAAATAGCCATCAGTTGTTCCAATAACAGAGGTGTTGGTATTACTGCTTCCTGCAGTAACTTGTGCCCGACGGGAAAGTTGCGGGGCAACTGCTCCAACTGTAGTTATTTGTGCTGAGGAAGCAATTGCCTGTGCGTCTTCGTAGGTAAGCGTTGTTGTGCTTCCTGCTCCTCCTTGAACAGCACCTGTTCTTTGAGAACCGGGATTAATAGTAAGAAGATTTGATCCTAACGACTGAATTTGTGATTGGACAGCCTGCTGGCTTGCCTGTCCTAAAGATACCAAAGCGATAACTGATCCAATACCAATAACAATTCCCAGCACTGCAAGTCCTGTTCTTAATTTGTTAAGAGTTAATGTCCCAATACTTTCTGTAATGATTTCAAATAATTCTTGCATAGTATTATTCCTCTGGTGATTGATTTCTTTTTGCTACTGTTGGTTTTGAATTTTTTTCATCTCCAATAATTTTTCCGTCTTTTACATGAATAATTCGTTTTGCGTGACGGGCAATATCTGGTTCGTGAGTAATCATGACAATTGTATGGCCTTGTTGATTAATATCTTGAAAAATTGCCATAACTTCCTCTGCTTGAGCAGATGCGATATTTCCTGTTGGTTCATCTGCAAGAAGAATTGCCGGATTCATAACCAACGCCCTGGCAATAGCAACTCGTTGTTGTTGTCCTCCTGATATCTGATTTGATGTATGATTAATTCTTTGAGAAAGTCCAACCATATCTATATATTTTTTAGCTGTTTGAATCCTTTTTTCAAACGGAATATTTGCATATCGCATCGGGAGCATGACATTTTGTAAAACAGTTGTTCGGGGAAGAAGATTAAATGCTTGAAAGATAAACCCTATTTTCCTATTTCGTATTTCTGCCAGCTCATCATCTGAAAGTTTTTCTACATTTTCTCCATCTAATATATACGTTCCTTTTGTTGGGACATCAAGAGCACCCAGAATGTGCATGAGAGTAGATTTTCCACTTCCTGAAGGGCCCATGATAGCAACAAATTCCCCTTTTCCTATGGTAAAAGATACATCTGAGAGAGCAGTGGTTTCCATTGCTTCTGTTTTATAAACTTTTGAGATATGAGATATTTCAATTGCTGCATTTTTCTGCACAGATTATTGTCCTCCGCCTCTTGTTGTTGTTCGTTGTGCTCCTCCTCCAAAACCTGCTCCTCCTCCAAGTCCGCCGACTCGAAGCGTTCCGCTAAATGGAGAAGAAGTACCAAACGTTGTTGTTTGTGAAGTTACTCCCGTAACGATAGTTTCTCCTTCTGATAAACCAGAAATAATTTGCGTTTGAGTATCTGAGGCATCAGCAGTTGTGACATCAACCACATTTATTTGACCATTTTGTAAAACTCGTACTGTTGTGCCACCAGTCCCTGTTTGAATAGCAGCAGTTGGAACCATAAGAACGTTATCATCAACTTTTGTAATAATATGTGCCGTCACACTCATATTGGGTAAAATGCTATCTGATGGACTATCCAAGGCAATCGTGGCAGGATAAGTTGTAACCCCAGAGCTAACAGCACCAGTTGTATTAATACCAATTATTTTGCC
Source organism: Patescibacteria group bacterium (assembly GCA_035715145.1). Classification (GTDB taxonomy): domain Bacteria; phylum Patescibacteriota; class Microgenomatia; order Levybacterales; family UBA12049; genus DASTLH01. The sequence goes on along the minus strand of DASTLH010000017.1, from coordinate 12,674 downwards.
TGTAAATGTCTGATTGGGCAAAGCATCAAACGTAAGTGTCGCCTTATCCCCGACTGTAACTTTAGGAATATCTACTTCTGCAATAGAAATACTCACAATTGGTGTTCCGTCTGTTTTAATGGAAGCAATTGCCTGACCGGAATCCGTTGTTGTAGTCGTTGCATTTGAAGAACTCGTCGTACTACTTCCTGACAACTGCATACCTGGAGTAAGGGTTAAATCTGTAATTTTCCCGGCAATTGGTGCAGTAATTGTTGAAGAAACGGCCTGATAAGAAAGTGAAGCAGTAGAAACGGCTGCCTGTGCCTGAGAAATAACTCCAGTTTGATTTTTATACGCTGCCTCTGCTGCAAGCCATGCAGCATTTTCTTCAACATACAGAGGATCTGCTGTTGGTTTTCCATTCGCAACTGCATCATTCATAAATTTTTGATTTGCAATAAACTCCAGATTTTGGAGTGTATATAACTGTGCCTGAGCAGCGTTGAACGTATTTTGTGCAGATAAAAGAGAGGACCATGCTGCTGCTTGTTTTTGTTGACCATTCTGATCAAGAGTAACCGTAGCAATTGTTTGCCCTGATGCAACCATGTCTCCATTTTTTACCAATACTTGACTGATGACCCCACTTGCCTGAGTTGTCACTGATGCTTTGTTGGCAACACTCACACTTCCTGAAGCACTCACTGAGGTAATCAGGGTTCCGCGGGTGACTTGAGCTGTCTGATATTGAGGCTGCTGAGTTTTAGGAGAGAGAAAATTCCAGCCAATGAGTGCTATAACAATAATAACTCCCAAAATGAGATAAAACTTTTTATGAGAAGCCATTCCCTGCTTTATCTTCACCAAATAGCCACCAAGCTTTTCTAGCATATCTGGAAGGATAATCTTTTATTCTGAAAAAGTCCTGAAAATTACCCCTTTTTTATTGGCAGCAGTATTCTAAATGTACTTCCCTTCCCGACCTCACTTTTAACACTCAGACTCCCCTTGTAACTATCAACAATTTTTTTAGCGATTGAAAGTCCTAACCCATAGCCTGATATCGTTTGTTTGGTTCGAGAAGAATCAACTCGATAAAATCTATCAAAGATATGAGGAATCTCTTTTTTTTCTATTCCCATTCCCTCATCTGCTATGGTAATTTCGCAGGAATGATCAGTAGACCTTGTTTCAATAGTTACTGTTGTCTTTTTTTTACTGTACTTTACTGCATTATCAAGAAAAATAATAAGAAGTTGAACCAAATCTGACTTTTCTGCCAAAATAAGAAAATTTTTGGGAGTAAAGGAAATACTAATTTGTTTTTTCTTAGCTTGAGGCGTAATTTTTTTAATTGCTTCTTGAATAACAATTGCTATTTCAATTGTTCCAACTGTAATATTTTTATTTGGCTCAGCATTGGAAAGTTGTAAAAGGTTATCTGAAAGTTTTTGCAAATTTTCTACTTCTTCAAGATTACTTTTCAAAAGATTTTTTGCAGAAGATAAAGAAAGATCTTTGTCGCGTAAATTAACTTCAATTTCAGAACGAAGAGCAGTCAGAGGAGTTCTTAACTCATGAGATGCATCTGTGATAAAACGGTTTTGTTCATCAAGCATTTTTTTAATTGGCCGCAGTGTTATTCCTGCAAGTAAATAGCCTGCAAATCCAGAGAGAACAAGAATAACAACATCAATTGAAAGAAGATTTATTAACAATTTATGTTCTGTATTTTCCACATAAGTATAATCCAAGTCTTGTGGCTTTTCCTCAGGATGATCTACATATTGTTGGGTAACATAGCGAAAATTAAGCCGTCGAAATCCATCTTCCAATTCTGCTGTTTGAAGTCTATATAATGAAATACTAAACAAAATACTAATCAGCATAATTATGCAAAGATATACTCCAGTTAGTTGTAATCGCGTTTTTTGAAACATATTATTCCCCTAGTTTGTACCCCACTCCTCGTATTGTGTGGATTAATTGTTTTTTGCGAGAAAATGGATAGTCAATTTTATTTCTTAAAAGCTTAATAAATGCTTCTACAGTATTTGGTAATATATTTGCTTCGTAATTCCACACATGTTGGATCATCTGGTCTTTGGTAATAACAGCTCCTTTATGTCTTACCAGATACTCAAGCAAAGAAAATTCTTTTGCCGAAAGATCTATTACCTGTTTGTCCCGTTTTACTGTATGGCTAGTTGTATCCAGCTCTAAATCTTCAACTCGCATGATTGATTGGATACTTTCTTTAGGACGCCTGAGAAGAGCTCGAATTCGTACCAACAGTTCTTCAAATGCAAATGGCTTCGTCAGGTAATCATCAGCTCCTGCATTAAAACCTTCAACTTTATCCTCAATCTGTCCTTTTGCCGTAAGAAGAAGAATTGGTGTGTGAATTTGTTTTTCTCGAAGTTTCTGACAGATGGTAACTCCATCCATTATCGGGAGAAGTCTATCAAGAATGATTGCATCATAGTCTTCACTTGATGCTAAATCAAAACCTGTCTCTCCATCATATGCAACATCAACGGCAAATAATTCCTGTTCTAACCCCTTTTTTATTGAATTTGCAATTTTATGCTCATCTTCTACTATTAAAAGTTTCATTCTCCTCCTTTTATACAAATCCTGGGAAAAAGTCAATTTTGATCTGACCTTTTTTAATTCCCATGTCTTTTAACACTGCTTCATATCCATTCACCATGGCGTGTGGTCCTGACAAGTAAAATTTTCTTTCTGTATAATCTGGGATTGTTTGCATAATCATTTCTTTACTCACTCTTCCTGTTTGACCTGTCCATCCCTGAGGAACCGATGCTGGATCGGTAATTGTATATATTGTTTTGAGCCCGATTTTTTTACCTTCTTCAAAAATTTCATGATAGATAGCTTCTTGTGGTTGTTTAACTGCATACAGAAGCACCATATCTCGATTTTCATTTCTATCAATAAGATATTTCACCATACTTCTAAAAGGTGTTATTCCAATTCCTCCAGCAATAAACACCAGCTTTTTTTGAGAGTCTTTTGGAAGAGTAAATTCCCCAGCTAAGGCAGCACCCACTACTGTTTGTTGTGAAGTTAAGGAAAGAAGATTTTTCTTAAAAGAACTTCCTTCCGGGTAGAATTTAACTCCTAAATGGAGTTCACTTTCTGTTGGAGAAGATGCAATAGTAAAATATCGTCTATTACCTCTTGAATCAACGCCACTATGTGGCAGTGTCCATTCCATATATTGTCCAGGAGTAAATCTAAATGAGTTATTAAGAGGAAAAACAAAGTCTACTAAATCAGGTGTTACTTGAATTTTTTCTTTAAGATGAAGAAATAGTTTTTCTTTAGAACTCACCACGTAGGCAAAAATATTTCCTACCATCAGTGCCAACTCGGGTGTTGATGACACACTCCCCCAATGGACTTGAGGAGCAAATAAAACGCCAACTATGATCGCATAAATTATCTGCATTGTTTTGGTTGCAGGGGCGGTCAATGGTTCTGTGAGCATAATAAATGCAAAGAAAAACATCGATGTCTGAAGGAATACTTTTGAAAATAAAGAAAACAGGTCTGCATTATTTTGAACACCGAATGCAAAAATTGTTATACATGCGGCAAGGAAAAAACTAAAAAGCATATCAACTCTCCTGAGTTTTCTCATAATCAAAAGCCCACCTACCAAAACAAATGGCATCATGAATGCATTTCCTACCCACCAACTGGCAGCAACACCAAGAAAGAATGAGGAAATAGCAACGGCTACGGCTGCAGGGTTAAAAATATGCTTTTTCTTCCTTGCTAAAATATACTTAGATGCCATAGACCAGATTGCAATCCAAATAATAGGAATTGCTAATTTCACAAATGCATCTATATTTAAAAATCCAAAAGATGAGGGAAAGTTTATTGGACTAACAATCAATGCCAAAATTAATGCGGTAATATATACTGAATCAGAATTAGTTGGTGCTTCAAAAACATATGCAAAAATTGCATTGGTAATAAGGCAGGAAACAAGAATCATTGCCGTAGAAACAGCAATCTGTATAAGTGAATAATGAATAAATCCTAAAATACTTCCCACCCCGGCAATACCCAAAAGAGCAATCAACACATACAAAACCAATTTGTACATGGTAATTCTATCTAATAAATAATCAATTATATTTAACATACGTATGTTTCAAATCCTGTTGTAAAAGTAGCTATTCCGTCTGCATCTATCATATAACCTTCAAAGCCTTCTAATCCAGCAATAAATTCGATTCCTTTTTTCCCCATAGAAAACGCTGCAGTTGCAAACCTGTCTGCCTCATAAATATTTGGCCCAATAACAGTAAGACTTACTATATCAGTAATTTCTTTCGTGTTTTTAAAAGGATTATAAATATGTTGCCCACGAATATATGTGCCTGATGTTGCTATCCCTTGAGCTTCAAGACAAATTGTTTTAATAATTCTCTCCCTGTCAAAAGGATTTCGTATTCCTATTTTCCATTTTTCTCCCTGTTTTTTCCCCGACACCTGAATATCTCCTCCTATCTCAACGTAAAAATTTTTATATCCTTTTGAGAGAAGCTTCTGGCTTGCATTAAAAATAGCCCACCCTTTTACAAGACCTGACGGATCATATGTTTTATTTTTCTTAATATCAAAATAGCCATTTGTTTGTTGTTTTGTTTGTTCTGACAGAGCAAATACTTCCTGCATTTCTAAACTTGCATCTTTTAAGAGAATCTTTCCCGCATTAATAGCAGAAATTTCGCTATCTTTCTTGTACGTGCTGAAACGATTATCTATTGCAACAAAAAAAGAAAAAATATCTTCAATATCTTTTTTTACATTTCCTTCATCAAGAATTTCTACCGTTACCGGCATTCCCATAATGAGTCGTGTATCTTTCATAGTTACTGTGCTTTTTGAAGAGCTACCTGAAGAGATTGTTGGAAAGCCTGACTGGTATCTGATGCTCCTGAAACTGCATCAACCTGTGCGCTTTGGTTTTGAATTGCCTCCTGTTTGAGAATAGGCAGAGCAATACTACTCACCTCAGAGGTATGACCTGGGTCAGTTGGATATTGTAAAAATTGAATATCTGAAAGCCTTCCATTGGTAATAACAGCTTGTACTTGCACATTTCCGTAGAATGCATCAGCGACACTTCCTGTATAGGTTCCATTCTTATACTGTGACGAAGAAGCAGATGTTGCAGGGGCTGGTTGAGTTGTCTGACCACTTCCTCCTGCAGTACTTGAAGTAGGAGTTTGTGGTGGAGGGTTACTTGATGATGATCCCTGAGGAGCCACAGGAACAGCTTGGATAGCACTACTCTCACTTTTTTGATGAAGCGCATAGAAAAGGAATGTTCCAATTACCAGAAGTGAAAGAAAAACTTTCTTCATATCTTAAGTGTAGCGAAGTTTTCTGAAAATTACCTGAATAGAATAAACAATTTATTGAACTATTCCATTGGCATCAGTAATAATGCCGTAATCGTCACGATAGTTGAGGTCTTTATCTTGATCAACTTTATCATCTACTGGGGTTTGTTCTATAAAATAGAGAGTTTGTCCTGACTTAATTGTGTACTGTTGATCTTGATCATCTGAATCTTTAGGTGTAAACGTAACAACTGTTGAACCATTTGACTGTGATTGAGACGTAATTGAAAATCCTGTAATTACCTTTTTAGCGGCATCTGTCATTGTCGGCGCGACTTGGTAAGCAAATTGGGCAAGAGGTGTCTTTTTTAAATTTGTTCCCTTTCCGATAATTACCTGTGTTCGTCCTTTCATATTCGACCCTGCTGGTGGCAAAGAAGGATACACAGTGTGATTTTCAATTCTTTCATCTCCAACTGAAAAAGTCATCTTTTTTTCCAAAAGATAAACAGATTCTCCCAACAAAAGAATTACCAAAACTGCAATTGCTATATTTTTTACCATAGTGCAAATATACTCTACTCCCTTTTGTCTGTAAATACTATAAAAAAGTATAGTAGCTTCCAAAAATTAATGAGTCATTGAATATGACATCTTTTTAATAAATTCAAATACTCTTTTTTTATAGATATAAGACGCAAGAAATGTCACGATGGGAACTGACAACAAAAGCCCCGCTGTTCCTGCTATTGTTCTCATTAATTCTTCATTTAAAAATTCACTATTGAGGACAACCCACCAGGGTTGCTTATTAGGATTGAATAAAAAGAAAATAAATAATGAAAGGGCAGACCCTGCATATGCAAGAACCAGAGTATTTACCAAAGAAACTGCATGTTCTCTTCCAATAGCAAACCCATGACTGATAAGCTCTTTTAAGGTAAAAGACGGGTTTGTCTTATGTAAAGCAAACAGTGCAGCAGACTGAGTAATCGTAATGTCATTTAATGCTCCCACAGTTGCTAGAATTATTCCTCCCAAAAAAATCCCTTTTATATCGATCATTGTCTGAAGACCAAAATGTAAATCTGCTGCTTCTTCATTCCCATATCCTGTGAGTAAGCTGACATGCACGACAAACTGAGAAAGGTAATAAGTAATACCAAGAGCTAAAAGTGTTGCAAAAAAACCAACTGTTGTTTGGGAAGAAATTCCATGAGCAATATATGTTGTTAAAAAAAGAATTGCAATAGCACCAATCATACAGGTATTTAAAGGATCAGCTCCATGAATAATTTGTGGAACAATATAGAAGAAAATTATTCCAAGACTGATTGCAAGCCCAGCAATTGAACCAAACCCTTTCCATCCAGCAACAGCAATTATCAAAACCAAAAATCCTGCAAGTAGTCCTACAATTGGAACTAATCTGTTTATATCAACAAAATAATATCGTGGTGTTGATGAATAAATATTTGCTGTTTTTGCAATAACGACACTATCTCCCCTATGCAACTCTAAACCCGGGATACTTGATTGATCATAGTCCATTGTTACAGTTTTTCCAGACTCTGCTCCTGATGTAATTTTTACCTGAAGTTCTTGAAATGATGTCGCATTCCCTTGGTATATTCTTGTGGTTCTTAAAAATTGTAAAACCTGTGCTGTCATATATACGTCTTTTGGAGTTGACTGCTGTGCAGTTTGTGCAAAAGTATTTTGAGGAAAAATAAAACAGGAAAAACTAAAAATAATTGCAAAAATCAAAAAACGCAGTGCCTTCATAGTCGTTATTGTACCATTAAATTATTGTCCCAAAAGTATCCCTTTATCCCAATCGTTAGTAAAGGTTGTAGAAAGTGTTTGGAGTGTATCATTTTCGGAAATAATAATTCCTAATTCTCTATTTTCATCCATACTTTGTGTTGAAAGATTAACAGACCCAACGTATGCTTTTTTATTATCTACAAGAATCAATTTTGCATGAACATAAGGAGACGAAAGTGTTTTAATTTGCACTCCTGCACTTTGTAATTGCAAGAGAGTGTCTTTATTAGAAGATATCTGGGTAAGTGTTGGAACAATCATTTGTACAGGAATAGTTTTTGCTTTCTCAGACAAAATTGAAACGATCTGTGAATCATTAATGTCCTCTATTTCAATTGAAATAGATTCTGTAGCATTTTGTATAAGAGCCGTTAACGCAGCTCGCGATGTATCTGGACTTATCACAAGATGACTTTGGGGAAGAGTGATAGATTTTCTCTCCCAGTCTGCAAGAAAAATATTTCTTATTTCTAAAACGTCCTGAGGTGTCGTATCAATGACATCGTATTCTCTATTCTTTGTGAAAGCAGATGTTGTGAGGTTCTGACCCAAAATAAAAGCTTCTTGTCCGTCTATAATAATTGATTTCTCATGAGTTAATGCAAAACGAGGATTTGTCCATTCAAATGAAATACCATTTCCTGTTAATTCTTTTTGCGTTTTCGTATTGAGATTTCCCCCGCCAAAAGGATGTTGTTCCAACATAACTTCAACCAAAACTCCTCTTGTTTTTGCCTGTTCAAGAGATGAAATAATATCTTTATCTGAGAGCAAATACATTTCCACTAAAATCTCCTGATGTGCCTGAGAAATTGCATCAAGAATTGGATGTTTTCCAGTTTCTGGTTGAGTAAAAAGCGATACGTTAGAAGTTGCACTTAAAACATGAGAGGGAGTCGTTTGAGAAGGAAGATGCGTGAAAAAGTATGTTGCATAAACAAGAAAAAGAAGACCCAAAACAAAAATTTTCTTTTTAAACCACTGCATAGTAGTAGTATAGAAGAAATTTGTAAGAAGAAAAATTACTTAGATAAAACGGGTAACCAAAAAGATAAATAACGCACCAAAAATAGTTAATCCTATCATTTTAAAAGAACTATGTTCACTGTGGGCTTCTGGTAATAAATCAGATGCTCCGATATACAAAAGAAATCCTGCAAAAAAACCAAGATACAACAGAAGAATAGTCTGAGGAATAACAAAAAGAAGCGTTGACGCAGCACCAAGTACAGGCGCAATTGCATCAATAGCGAGTAAAAGAATTGCTTTTTTTCTGGTATTTTTATGAGTCAACATGAGTGTTACTGTATTTAGTCCATCTGAGAAATCGTGGGCAATTACAGCGATTGCAACTAAAAGTCCGACATGACTATTAACATGGTAGGCAAGACCAATTCCTACACCGTCAAGAAAACTATGCAGAGAAAGTCCTGAGGCACTAATGAGTCCAATACTTGGATGCTTATGAACAGCATATTCTTCTTCATGAGAATGATGAATCACTGCAAATTTTTCAAGCACATGAATTGCGAGAAATCCAACAACCAGTGAGATAAATGCTGGAGTTGGATCTAATTTTTGTAGAAGACTAATTGAAAATATTTCAGGCATTATGTCAAAAAATGTTACTCCTAAAAGTACTCCCGCAGTTAAACTCATAATTAAATGAAGTTTTTTATGAAATGACAATGCAAAAAACCCTCCCAGAGACGTAGAGAGAAATGTTACAAACGAAAGAATAATTGCTTCCATTAATTATTTTTCTCCTTTTTTTGACACTTTTTACACAATCCAAAAAATTCCATAACATGTCTTTTTACTAAAAAATGATGGTATGAATGGATATGTTTTTCTAAAGCTGGAACAAGTGTATCTTCAATATCTTCAACTTTTCCACAATTCTCACAAACTAAATGATGATGATCATCTTTACTTGCCAATTCATATCTCATTTTCCCCTCTTGAAACTCAATAGGAACAATGAGACCTTTTTGGGTAAAAACATTCATTATTCGAAATACTGTTGCAGGATCTGCTGCAATACTTTTTTTCTGAAGAGAGACAACAATACTTCCCACATCAACTGGTTCTTGTGTCGCTTCTAAAAGTTGCATAATAGCAATTCTTGCAGGAGTGGCGCGTAAGTCCATTTGTTGAAGCTCTCCTTTACAAGAATGGTTTATTTTTTGTTTCATATGCGATTTACTTGCATTAGTATATGCAATTTACTTGCATTTGTCAAGATTTGTTCTCTACAACAAAAAACCTCTCTTATGAGAGGTTTTCTTTGCGAGTCGCCGAAGAGTTGGACTTCGGTTGTTTTCTCCCTTTCAGGGGAAAATAGTCCTGCTGTTAGACGAGCGGCTCAGGTGCCTCGGGAAGGCCTTACACCTTCATTCTCATTACCCCCTTATAATTAAAACTTGCATTTTAATTACTCAGAAATAACGTGTTCTATTTCTTTAAACTAACTGAGGCGTATATTCCTGCACCAAGTATTTAATTTTAATGAACACATACTTTATATCGCAAAAAGAAGAAACCGTCAGTGATATTTGTCACAGTGCGTGAAAAATGAAATTTACTTCTTTTCTGCTAATAGAATTTGCACAACCTCTTCATGAGATATCTGTGGAAAGTTTTCATAATATGACCCTATCCCTCCTAAAAGATGTTGGGGTTCTTGAAGTGTAATAAGAGTATCCACTTCCTCTCGCAATTCATTTGCAACGGAGGCAACAACAATTGGAACGGCCACAACAATATGCTCCGGAGTCAAATCTTTTATGTCTGCAATTGCCGCTTTCATAGTCAAACCAGTGGCAATCCCATCATCTACTAGAATAGCAATTCGTCCTTTCAATGACGGTAATTTTTTAATTTTATACAATTTTTTTCTCGCTTGAATTTCTTTTTCCTGCTGGCAAATTGCTTTTGCCAACCACACTTTTCCTAATCGATGGATTTCTTGGGTATTGTGGATTAAATGTCCGTGCTCTGAAATAGCCGCAACAGCATATTCCTCATCTACCGGGTGTCCAATTTTTCGAGTAATAACAACATATAATTTACTCTTTAACACTTTTGCCACTTCAGCGGCAACGACAACCCCTCCTCTAGGCAATCCAAAGATAACTGCTTTTTCTCCTTTGTAGCTTTCTTTGAGAACTTTTGCTAACTTTTTCCCAGCTTCTTTTCTATCTAAAAAATACATACTTTCTTACAACGTTGGCAGGTATACCACTCACACCTGCCAACTGAGAATTCCTGCCTACTCAGCCTTTACTGCTATTTTTTTTGGTTGTGATTTTGGAGATTTTGAAAACGTCACCTCCATCACACCATTTTTACATACTGCATTAGGTTCAGTTTTCCAATCAACTTCTCCTGGGATAACCACCCGATACGAGAAACTCGAAGAGGCTTTTCTATAATACCTCTTCCCTTCTTTCTCTTCTTTTTTCTGTTCTGCTTTTATCCACAAAACTCCCTTATCAAACCGAACATCAATTGTTTGAGGATCAATTCCCGGAACTGAAGCATCAACATACACATTTTTGCTGTCCTCAGAAATTGAAAGACCATTAATTGTCCCGCTTAAGGGCAACAAGTCTCCTAAATCCTCCATCAAATCCGATGCAATTACCGGTACTCTCCAGAAGTTTGTTGAAACAACTTCACCTGGTGTATTTGCCATATTCATTCACCTCCTTTCACTGTAAGACACTCCTTTACGCCTTTGGCGTTCCCCCAAGCCACAATCGAGAACCAGCCAAGAAAGTAATTACTACTCCCATGGTAACTGTGGTCCACAATGCTGTTGCATGAGAATTGAACCCAAAAAGAAATGGAGAAACGATAGCAAAGACTCCCATGAGTGCTGCTACCCAATACTCCCAATTCTCTTTTTGTTTTTCCAACCCTTCTGAGGCTGATGCCACTACGACAACAAGCCCAGTAATTACACTTGTCCAAAGGGCTGCTTGATTATCTGAATACTGAAACACATAGGGAGCAACCATAAGCAGTAATCCAGAAATTCCTGTTAACCAATACATACTATTCACCTCCTCTCGTTTTTTTGTCATAAAAGTAATTCCAGAAATTGTTTTGAGTTCAAAATTGTTCATACATACTCCTCTTTTGACCATCATCTTGTTCTATGTCTTCTTCTCCTACCTCATCGAGGCTGTAGGGTTGTTCTTCTTCCTGAGAGTATAGTTCAAAATCATGGCCTGTAGACGAAGCTATCAACTCGTCATCAAACCAAAACGTATCGCACACGCTACAAAGATACGCACCTTTTTTCCCTTTCTTGAATTGGATTTTTTGCAACTCTCCTTCTTCACACTTTGGACATATCATAGGTTCGTCTACGAAGACAGCCACCCCCCATCGACAACTAATACTTCTCCTGTAATAAAATCTGCCTTTTCACTAGCAAGAAACAAACAGGCATATGCAACATCTTTTGGTGTACCAATTCTTCCCAGAGGGGTTTTTGCAAGAATAGCTTCCTTGAATTTTTCCTGAGAAAGAACCTTTTGTGTCATGTCAGTTTCTATAAAACCTGGAGCAATTGCATTCACCGTAATATTGTTTTTTCCAAAATCCAACGCCACTTGACGAGTAAGAGCAATAACTGCTCCTTTTGCAGCACAGTAAGCTGCTGAGTGTTCAAAACCTACTAATCCTGCAATACTTGCAATGTTAATTATTTTCCCTTCTTCTTGAGAAACCATGTGAGGGATAACTGCCTTTGAAAAAAGAAATACCCCTTTCACATCAACACACAATACCTTTTCCCACACGTCTTCAGAGGTTGATAAGATATTTCCCTCACTAACAACTCCCGCGTTATTAACCAAAATATCAATAGTGCCAAATCGAGTGAGTACTTCTTGTAAGAAGCTTTTTATTTCTTCTTCCTTTGTTACATCAGCTACGCTAAAAAGCGCCTTTCCTCCACTTTCTGTTATCTCTTCTACCACTTCCTGAAGTGACTCTTGTGTTCTTCCACAAATAGCAACATTTGCCCCTTTTTTTGCAAACAAAAGAGCAATTTCTTTTCCAATTCCCGTCCCTCCTCCAGTAATGATTGCTGTTTTAGCTTGTAATTTCATTTCTTTAACGCACTTTCACACTCCAGACCAAAACCCATGCATCGAGCACGTCTTCCATAACCGTCAAAACATGCGTAATTATTTGAGAAATCATTTGTTTTATATTCATTTCTTCAACTGTAGTGCTTTTATGCTCATTTTTCAGTGATGACTAGCACACAAGTGGTATAATAGCCCAGCTATGTCAGATATTATTAAGAAATTGGATATATTCTTTGCAGAGTATCCAAAAGTATCCTTTCGAAAAGGCGACATTCTCATTCAAGCTGACAGTAAACCAACGGGAATTTTCTATGTAGAAGAAGGAATTATTCGCCGGTATTGGATCTTTGCCAATGGAACAGAAGTAACACTA
>DASTLH010000016.1:0-31106 GCA_035715145.1 Patescibacteria group bacterium | reverse complement strand
GCAGCGTCTATGGCAATTCGCAAAGACTGTTTTACTGTCTCTTGTCCATGAAAATCATGCCAGTTCCCCGCCCTCAAACTTGTGAGAACCACTTCTTCTTCCGGAGTTACTTTGTCAATATCATGAACTGCGTCTGCCATATTATCTTCCTAATTGTTTGAGTGCCAATTTCATTTTTTCCTGAATACTTTCCCCTTGGCCTTCTGTTTGTTTTATAGCAAGGCGTGCTTCCCGTTCTGAAAACCCCATACTCTCAAGAGCCGACAAAAGGGACATAAGCGTATCGTCTTCTTCTTCATGCAGATTTAATTCTTCCGTACTTCCCAATTTATTTTTTAGTTCAATAATAATTTTTTGTGCATTCTTCTTTCCTAATCGTGGAACTTCAGTAAAAAACCCGACATCAGCACTGCGGATTGCCTGAAGAATCTGTCCTCTATCACCCACAGAGAAAATCCCCATTGCCGTTTTTGGTCCAACGCCGCTAACGCTAATTAAAAGCTCAAAAATCTGTAAATCTGCCTGTTCTTCAAATCCGAATAATTCAAGAGCATCTTCTCGGACATAGGTAAACGTAAAAACAGTATGAGTTTCACCCACATGAACTTTTTGGAGAAGAAAACCAGCAGCGTACACTTTATAGCCAACACCGTTCACGTTAATGAAAAGGTATGGATCCTGTTTTATCTCAATAGTACCTTTGAGGAAGCCGATCATGCGTAGTCTAGTATATCACTTACAGAATAAATGGGATAAGCATTTTTGTTTTTTTCATATACTCTTTGTATTCAGCTCCAAAATGGGAACGAAGAAAGTTTTTTTCCTCTCTTTTCCCTTGAATATAAAAAGCGATAAAAAGGGCAAAAAATGAAACATATAAATAGCTTCCTGCAACCATTTCCGCACCTATCCAACTAAGCGCAAGACCAAAATAAATCGGATGGCGAATGAAGTGATAGATACCAGTTTTGATAAGTGTATGATTTTTCTTAATCTCATAATCAGCAGCGTGACTCCAATTGGTATCCAATTCTTTTCGGGCCACAATTGAAATCGTAAGACCCATAACAACGAGCAAAAACCCGAGTACTTCAACCCACACATTTTTAAAAGGAAAAAGAGTAATAATGCCAGCAAGTTGTAAAAAAATTAATCCCTCAAGAATATACGTACTAAGCCAGCCTCCATAGGATTGAAAAGAGCGTGTTTTTTTGAGTGATGGCTTCTCTTCTTTTGCTTTTTTCCCCGAGGTATGCCAATACCTGCCTCGTATGAGGAGAAGAAAAAATGTTATAGCTCGCAGAAATATATTAAACATATTTTTTGGTGAAAGCGTGCGTTAAAGCAATTGCCAACGCATCAGCGGTATCATCTGGTGTTGGTATCTTAGGTAAGTGTAGCTGAAGTTTTACCATTTCACCAACCTGTTTTTTTTCAGCCTTTCCATACCCTGTCACAGTACTTTTAACAACTGTTGGGGTATAAATTGCTAAAGGTACCTCACTTTGTTGCGCTGCCAGGAAAATAACCCCTCGTGCTTGTCCGACCGCAAATGCTGTTTTTACATTTTTATTAAAAAACAATTCTTCAATAGCCAAGACTTCAGGTTGGTATGTTGTAAGAAGTCTATTCATCTCTGTATAAATCAACACCAACCTCTTTGCCAAATCAAGAGACGAGACTGTTTCAAAACAATCATAAGCAATTGCCGAAACCTTCGGACCGTTTTTTTCTACCACTCCCCACCCGACTCTTCCGACACCAGGATCAATCCCCAAAATTCTCATATTCCTATACTATCAAAGCGTAGGTTGTAAAAAAAGCTCAATTCGTGTACAATTACCTGACATGAAAAAGCATTTACTCTCTCTTACCAAGAGAGAAACCTTTGGAAAAAAATTAAAAGCACTCAGAAAACAAGGCATTTTGCCAGCTCATATCTTTGGGAAAACAACAGAATCAATGGCTGTGCAACTTCCTCTTTCTGAATTTCTTGCAACCTTTAAAGAAGCAGGCACACACGGCGTTTTAGAACTACATGTAGATGGAGAGAAAAAACCTGCGTTGATTTCTCATTTTGAAGTTCATCCTGTTAGCGGGGACTTACTCCACGTTGATTTTCAGCAAGTCAACTTAAAAGAAAAGATTCATTCCATGATCCCTGTTGAGCTTATTGGAGAAGCTCCTGCAGTTGCAGAGAATCTTGGAACACTTCTTCATATCATGAATGAAGTTGAAGTAGAAGCACTTCCAACTGATCTTCCAGAGAAATTTGAACTTGATATAACTCCTCTTATTGAAGTTGATCAAGCTTTAACTGTTGCTGACTTACCAACAACTCCTGAAGTAGCTATTCTCTCAGAACCAGACCAAATTGTTGCAAAAATTGCCGCTATTACTGTAGAACCAGAGCCAGAACCTGTTGTTGAAGAAGGAGCAGAAGGTGAAGAAACAGCTCCAGCAGAGGGTGAAGGAGAAGCAACTGAGGGAGAAACACCAGCAGAACCAACTGAAGAATCAGCTCCTCAGCAGTAATTATTTTCCAAAATGGTATAACGCCTCAAACGTCGGATCTATCATCAACGCTTTTTCAATCATTGCCCCTGCTTTTACTTTATCCCCCAGTTTGTATGCAAGAATTGCCGCTTCAATATAAGCATCTCTATAGCTTGGGTACTTCTTTGTAATTTCTGTCCACTCTGTCAGTTGTTGAGCTAGTTCTTTTCTGTTATTTGAAAGAACAGCATAAATTTGATACACCTGATACAATTTTACGCTCAGAAGAGAAAGAATAAGGATACTTAAAACAATACTCGCCCACAACCACGTTTTCCTTTCGGTAATAAATCGGTAATTCTTCGGGAAACGTATTTTTTTGAAGCTCTTTTTGACAACTACTTTCTTCTCCTCTTCTTTTATTTTTTTTTCTTTTTTCCCACTATGATAAAACACTTTTGGCTTTTTCATAAAATCATTGTAGCAAATCTCTTAGTGGCTCAAGCGGATGAGAATCGCTCCTGCAACAGCAAACACAACAGCCCCCGCTTTTATCCAAACTTGCTCTTTTTCTTTAAGAAAAATGTGCTCACCAACAAGAGTAAAGATAAGAAATGCTTCTATAATAACCAACACCCGACTTGCTTCTCCTCCAGAAAGTGCAGCGTTGAGCGCTAAATTTGCTACAGCCCCCAATACACACGCAATGCTGAGAAATAAACCATCTGTTTGGAAAAGAGAACGGATACGAGAAAAAGCATGTGGCATAATGAGAAAATTAATAACAACTGCTGGTAAGAAGGTGACAAAAAAAGTTAAACTCACAGAATTAAAACTTGAAAACAGATACTTATAAAGAATAATCACCACTGCATACAATATGGTGGCAAAAAATGCGAGGGACACTCCTTCAAATGACTTTGGTCGTTTAAACTTATGAACAATAAGAAGTCCCGCAGCAATTGTAAGAAGTGTTCCTAAAAGTTTTTGAAAAGAAAAAACTTCATGGAGAATAAGAATCCCTAAAATAAATACCCACACCAAACGAAACTTAGTAATTGCCCCACTCACTGAGGCCTCTATGAAATTTGATGATTTAAAGTTAAGAAGATTTTGCCCGACTATCAAAAGCCCAACCAATCCCGTTAACGCCCAAGGCTGCCATGTGTGCGGAATTGTAGGAGAACTTATCATAAAGGGCAAACTCACCAGCGCTCCTACAAGACTAAAATAAAAGGAAAATGCCCACGCATCTTTATTGGTGCGTAAAATATGTCGAGTAAGAAGCCCTTGTCCCGTGTAAAATAAACCGGCAATAAGCGCAAACAGTAACCAGAGAGACATAGCAAGAGTATACAAGAGTACAAATCTTTCTACAAGATTATGCAGTGGGCCATGACTGGATAATCAGAGGTTTTGCATCATGGGTCAATGTGTCAAAAATTTCCTCAGTGACAAATGGCATAATTGGATGCAACAGTTTTAGAATTGTTATATACACTGATACCAAAACATCAAATGAGTTCTGATTTGTTCTATTTTTTACATCTTCAATATAAATATCTGCAAATTCGTGCCAGGCAAAATCATACAATCGTTCTGCGGCCAAATTAAACTGATATTTATCTAAATAGTGTGATATCTCCACAGTCAATTTCTGTGTTTTTTCAATCATTTTTTTATCTTCTTCACTTTGAGTTTTTATCTCATCAAGAGATCCCCATTGAAGCGTCAAGCTTGTATCCTGTTGCATTTTAAATTCTATAAATCGTGCCATATTCCAAAGTTTGTTGGTAAATTTGCGAGCTGCATCAAGTTTTGGATAGGCCAAACTCTGATCGCTTCCTGTTGCATTTCCATATACCAAAGCAAAACGAACTGCATCAGCGCCGTACTGATCAACTAATTCCAAAGGATTCACCACATTACCTTTAGACTTACTCATTTTCTTCCCATACGGGTCATTCACAATGCCATGAAACAGTGCGTCATGAAAAGGAATCTCCCCTGTCATGTACACACCAAGCATAACCATACGACTCACCCATGAGCGTAAAATATCATATGCTGTCTCCAAAACAGCTGTTGGATAAAACTTTTCAAAATCTCCTGGCCTTGCAGTTTTGAGAGTAACAATTGGCCACTGGCCTGAGGAAAACCAAGTATCAAACGTGTCGGTTTCAGGAAGGTAACGTTTATCTTTTTGTTTTTGCTCCTCAAATACGACTTTTGCTTCCATTCGGGCAATCACCCTTTGGAGCCCCTCTAAAATTTCCTCAAAACTAAATCCTTGTCCCAAAATTTCAGTAAGTAATCCTTGATGATATTCTCCTTTTTTATCTAAAAAAGTAACTGCAAAATCTGCTTCATTCTCCACTTCATACCACACAGGAACTCTAATTCCCCAAACATTCTGTCGGGAAATATTCCAATCTCTTAGTCCTTCTAGCCACTGGAAGTAAGGATGTTCAAAAGATTTTGGAACTATCTTAAGCTTCCCCTGTTTTACGACATCGATTGCTTGTTTCCTAAGCGTATCTACTTTTACATACCATTGTTCTAAAGGAAGTGGTTCTAAAATGGTTTTGCATTTATAACAAATTTTCATTACCATCTGATGTTTTTCTTCTTTTTCAACTAAATTCTTTTCTTTGAGTATTTCAAGAATCTTCTCTCGAGCTTGTTTAACGTAAAGTCCATTCAAAGGCCCTGCGTGCTGCATTTTCCCGTCCCAGCCAATGATAGGAGGAAATGTCAACTCGTGCTTTCGAGCAATCTCAAAATCGTTAAAATCATGTGCTGGGGTCACTTTTACTGCTCCTGTTCCAAATTCCATATCAACATACTCGTCTGCAATAATAGGAATTTCCCTATCAACAACAGGCAACAAAACAGTCTTTCCAACAAATTCTTCATACCGTTTATCCTTGGGATTAACCATAACAGCTACGTCTCCTACCAGGGTCTCTGGCCTGGTTGTCGCGATGGTAATAAACCCTCCTGTTTTTATGGGAAATTGAATATGGTACAAGATTCCTTCTTTTTCTTCACTAACAGTCTCAAGATCTGAAAACGATGTCCCGTCTTTTGTACAGTAATTAACTAATCGATAATCTCTATAGACCAACCCGTCTGCATACATTTTTTTAAATGTCTCGACTACTAAATCAACAATTGATGGATCCAACGTATATTTTTCTCGCGTCCAATCCAATGAATATCCTAATTTTCGAAGCTGATTTTGAATGCCACCACGGTTTTCATCCACATAGGTACGAATCATGCCATATAATGTCTCTCTGGGAAAATCAAAGCGAGATTTTCCTTCTTGTGCTAATTTTTTTTCAAACACAAACTGAGTTTCAATTCCTGCATGATCGCTTCCTGGAAGCCATAACGCAGCATAACCTTTCATTCGATGGTATCGAATAAGAATATCCTCAACAGTAAACATGGCATGGCCAAAATGAAGTGCTCCATTAGCATTTGGAGGAGGAAGCACAATACAATAGGGCTTTCCATCAGGATTAATTTCCGGCTGGAATGTCCCAGAATCTTCCCATCTTTTATAAATTTTATCTTCTACTTTTGTATGATCGTATGTCTTATCCATAATAGTATTATAGCGTGTTTACTAAAGAAAAACCGCCTCTGCGGCGGTCTTTTTTACAAGAATCACCGCCTCTTTTAAAGAGCAACGGTGACGACGACATTTTGTGTTTTCAACATAGCAGTACTATACCACTGACACTCCATCTTGTCAAAGCTATTTTGTCAGAAGTTTATATCCTCGGGTTCTGATGGTTTGAATTTCAAATGACGCTTTTTGTTGTTTTAATTTTCCTCTCAGTCGCGCTACCAACCTGTCTATTGACCAGTCAGACACACCATATTCTTTATATTCTGGCCAGACTTGTTCAACAATATCTTCTCTCTCTGTAATTTCATTTGGTTTTTCTTTAAGAAGTTCTAATAATAAATGTTCTTTTTTAGAAAGCTCGATAAAGGAAGTGTCTGTCTGCCCAACTTGTTGTTTTTGAAATACATAATCCTCAAAAAGAGGGCTAAAGAGAGTATCTTTTTCAGTAAGAAATCCTGAATCCCATAAATAGGAAGCTGTTTCTTTTTCCTCTGGGGTCACTGTTTTTTTATCCATACATTTGAGAAGAATCGTTTTCTCTTCTTCTGTCAAACTTTCCCATAATTCTTCTGATTGAAGAGCAATTCTCTCGTCATGGGAAATCAAATCAAGTAATGTCTCTTCCTTCTCCTCAATTTGCTTTTCTCCTAATTCGTGCAAAACAAAAAGAGCAAACTGGAGATACTGGACGTGCCCCCCTGTTAAAACAATAATTTTTTCAATCAGCTTTTCCGGGAGCTGAATCTGATATTTTTGCGCAAATGTAGCAAACACAATTTTACTATCCTCCATGCTTGCTGGTTTTATATACATACTTTTTGCAAAAAGAGACAATTGTTTATGGGCAAAAACTTCAGGAGCAAGAGAATCCAATTCTCTAAAGCTAGTAAAGACATACGACAAGCGTCTATTCGTCGCATCTTTTAACCCATGCAAATTATCAAAAAATTCAGGGGTCACCGCATCTTTTAACCTGTCAAAACGGCTTAAAAACAGCACCGGATACATTCCCTCCTGAGAAAGAAGTCCTAGTGCTTCTCTAATACCATCATAGGTCAAAAACAAATCTCCTGATTGGATACTTGCTAAGAAAAGAGAGGAAATTTTCTTCTTTGCATCTTCTGCCACCGATGATTTTTCTACAGTATCTGCGATTCTCTTAAAAGTCAGCCTCCAAAAAGGGAAAATTTCTCGTTCTATAAGGTCATTGAGATCTACCAGAATAAAAAGGTGAGAACCATCTTGAGGCATATAATGCTCACGTATATCTGTATGGAATAAAAAGTAACGAAGAAAATTACTAATTCCGACTCGCTTCATTCCCACCAACTCTACAGAATGCTGATGTTGCAATTGTTCCCCTAATTTTTTGGCGTCTTCTTCTCTAAAAGAAATAGGATAGGATGATTCAATTGTTTGAGATTCCATAAGTGTGGGCTTATTATACCCTCTCTTTTCCTTAATTACCAACTTTACTCAAATCGAAATGTCCCAAAATTTTTATAATCATGAAATGCTCCACCAACGTCTGGACACCATGCCCATTTTGTTCGAGGAGTTCTATCATAATCAAACCGGTTGATATTTGCTCTCCATATTGTCCCTTTTTTTGCTGGGATATTCCCCAACCCTTTCAACAAAGCAAAAGGAATAAATATCTCCACAGTCCAAGAAGAAATCGCTGCCCCACTTCTTTTTTCTCCCCCTGTAACACTTGTTTTCTTTTGTATTACTCTTTCATTTTTGTATTCCCACGGAGCCCACCCCATAAATGACCCATTGTGGTTGGCAATAAGCAGTGGTAATTCTACCTCAAGAGGAGATACTTCATATTCAAGATACAGGAGCTTTTCTTCATCTGGCCAAAGAAATAGTTCAACAACGTCTTCTTTGTAAATATGGTCTAAATCCTTAGTCATATGTGCGGATATTTTTTTATCTTCACACACAATTAGAAAATAGATTCCTTTTACCGAATAAACAACTTTTGCTTTTGTTTTATAGGAAAGTCTGCCAGATCCTACTTTTTTAAGGTCTTGCCAATTGGCTTTTCTCCATTGAGTCGCAATTCCCTGTCCAGAAATTTTAAAATCTCTCACTTTCGGAATGGATAAAATCATAGAGGGTTATGCAATATGAGCTAAAAGCTTTTCAATAATTGTTCTGAGTGTTTCAAATGAATATTTTTCCTTGGCAATTCTAAAATTCTTTTCAACAATTTGTGTATACTTCTCTTTATCTGTTAGTATAGCTACAATCTCCTGTGCTGCTTGAGAAATAATACGTTCATCAACAACTGCCAAACCCATTTCATCGGTTCCTGAAATTTTATCCCCAAGAGAAACAACAGAAAAATCATCTTCTTTTAAATCTGAAACAAAGACAGGGTATTCAAAAAGAACTACGGGAAGTTTAGCAAAAATGGCCTCAATAAACTGATTTCCCCACCCTTCCCAAAGGCTAGGATATGTAACAAAATCGCTATGAACATAACTATCCCAGAGTGAATACACTTTATTTCCCTGAAGCTCTCCTCTACTATGTTTTACTCGTTCTCCGACAAAACGAATATCCACTCCTTCTTTTTCTGCCCGTTTGAGCAAGTTTTCATGGTAACTATCTGTTGCGCCAAATGATTCAATGTGCCCAGAACAAAGAAGAACAATTTTATCGTTCTCAGAAAATTTCTTTCCATTATAGAGTGTTTTTTCGGCAAGTAATTTTTTGTTTTCCGGTTTATTGAGCTCAGCAATAACATCAATTGCAAGCTCTATCCCTTTTCTATCCATCACTCTTGTAGCTTGAAGAAACACTAAATCATTCTCCCCAATCTGCATTTCTTGTCTAAAATCACTATTATAGTCATCTTCTTGCCATTGAGGCTGGTTAAAGTCAAAAACATTAGGAACAACCGTTGAATGAATTCCTTTTTTCTCAAGAAGGGCTTTTTGAGCGAGTTTATTAATAACTAAATTCTGTACATTTGGATAGGCAGGGGGAGAATAGGTGTCTAAGATATTTTGAGCAACATCACAGGTGGGGTGAACCTCTCCACTATCTTCAAAATAAAAGTCATGGTTATGCGCAATTGTTGGCAATCCTGTTTCTTTAATGACTTCTGACAAAGCAATAAGTGCGGGTAAATGATATCCGACGGAAAGCAAATTATTGGGAATTAAAATGTCAATTTCATTTTTTTTAATAAACTCCAAAAGCTTTTCTTTTATTATTGCTGCTTCTTCATAAATATCTTTTTCGAGATCTTGTTCTGTTTTATAATCTACTAATTTTACTGTGGCATTTCGAAGAATTTTATTTGAGACTGGGTGCATAAAAGAAAGCTCCGGAATGCAGTAAACATTTTTGGCGTCATCATTTCCAGCACAGTAAAAAACAGTATGTCCCATTATCTCTAAAACCGCTCTCCACTTATCTACTTCCAGAGACACCCCATCTGTTTTCCCTAATGCGTTGTGAAAAAAAGCAACTTTCGCCATAGATCTAAAATAATATATTCTCACCAAGAAGTAAATAATTATCTTCTTGTAGTATTCCTCATATCGATATCTTCAACAATTTCTGTGCCTAGACTTTGGAGAATTCCCCCCAGCCTTCTCTCCCATGTTCGTTCTGTTCTTGCACTTTTACTCATACTATATCGTGGAGATAAACTCACTGATGTTGCCATTTCTGCTGCTGCGACCAATGGATGAGCTCCCCGTTTAACAAAAGTTGCTGAAGATCCCAGATTTTCTACTATAGCTGGGTCATCTGTTGCGACAACAACCGGACTTAGTGTTGCTGCATTCATAAGATCGATACCAAATCCTTCAGATCGTGGAAGCGCTACCATACCATCTGCGATGGTAAAAAGAGATCCAGTAATCTGCTCGTACTCTCTATCAGAAATTGACCCAATATGCTCGTGGAGAAAAATAACTCTATCTTCTATTCCCAGCTCTTCTACAATCTTTCGCAAAAGAGAATAATAGTCATCGGCAACCTCTTCACGGCCATCAGGAAGCCGTCTTACTTTAGGAGCACCTGTTACAACTAATGTTGCTCTGTCCATCATTGCAATTGTTTCAATAAGCTCAATGGTTCCTTTTCTTTCAGCAATTCTTCCTGTTGTAACCCACAACTGATCTGTTTTATCCCAATCCACTACTTCTCTGAGTGTTTCAACCGCACGGTTATTAGGAAGCATCGCGGAGTAATCTGAGCCAGGCTCAATTGGATCAGTAATCTGAGTGGAGACTACGTCATTTGGGTCTTCCAAAGGAACATCTTTCAATTCTGTTGCAACTTTTTCTGAAACTGCCACATACCTTACCCCCTTGAATCGTTTATGAGCATAATCCCACGGATCTCTCTCCCTTGTACTGTGAAACCTTTCAGGCTCGGTATTTTTGCCAATATCATGCACCCACCCTATCAGCTCTCGCATTTTAAGTCGTCTTTCCTGCCATAAATCAACAACTGCTTGGGTAAAAGGAACGTTTCTTAAAAACAACGGATTATGGATAATTCCGACATCTACTCCATCCAAATCTCTTTCAAGCTGTGTTTTGATTGACTGAAGATGTCGTTGATAATCTCCATTAACATGCCCTCTATACAAATCTTCTGCAATTTTTAAGGTAAGAGCATCGCGTTCGTGTGCACCCTCTATGACTCTATGATCAAATTGAGAAATGATTTCTTGTCCATAACTTTCCACTTTTGGAGGATTTCCCCCAATAAGTCGAACTTGAAACCCCCAATCTTTTAAGACCTGTGCTTGTCTTCGAAGTGTTTTTTCCAATCCTCCTGCCTCCGCAAATCCATTTCTGTAATAGATAAGCCCGACTGTAATTCTGCTATTTAATTCTCTGCTTAATAACCGCAGTTGGCTCTCATGAGTTTGGTATCGTTTCCCATTTGGAAGAATAAAACCTCTTCCACCTAAAAGAGGCGTTGCGCCTTCTATGGTCGATGGGAATTGGTCTCCTGGACGAGTCAAAACAGCTGTATATTCTTTTTTCCCTCCATTAACGACACGATACCTCACAGTCAAAAATCGTGCCTTTGTAGTATCAAAAAGTGCCTGAATTGAAGGCGTCTGAAGAAGCGATTCTATAGTATCTTTTCCAACAACCCCTATCCCAATATCTGCGATTTTTTCAAAACCAATAGTCTTTACTCTAACCACTCCATCTTCTTGAAATACTCCTCTATTCTCAGCACTATTCACTTGGTGTTTTTCTGCAGACGCTTGTCTAAACGAAACAACGGCAACCAATTCTCTCTCACGAGAGGATAGTGGTAATCCTTTTGTTCTTTCTTGATACAGTTGATGCGCTCTCAGAATAACCGAGTGAGCAAAACCAAAATTTCCCTGCTGCAGAATTGAAAGCATTCGTGCAACTCTGAGTGACTCGGCAAAAACTTCCTCTGATGGATTTGAGTGTTGGAGAAGCTTTTGAAGCTCTTTTTGACGTGTTTGATATGAAACAACTAACTGTGTGTATGCTTCAGGAGCTGTGGCTACAATATGAGCAATCTCTGTATGAGCCGTTGCTGTCAGCTCATTTTCAGCCCATCCCTGAGAGAGTCGTTGCTCTTTCCACTGACCATATAACTCCATCAAATGTTTTGTCCCTTGATATCCTTCCACTTGACCGTTTCCTAACTCTTTTTTTCTATTTCCTGCATAAGCAATTCCCCTTGCTTCTAGAGCCTCATACATTCTGTACTTTCGTCCATCATCATCATTTTGTCGTGCAGCAAAAAAATATAAATCTTCTAATGAAGCTGAGAGAGATACACCATCAATAAGACGTCCTGAGGTGAGTGCTTCAGAAAGACGACGATCATGATCGTCGGTCATTAAATAAATAGCATTTGTCACGTTTGTTTGTAAAAGCAGCTCAAGCAAACGATCAACTTTTTCCTGAGAAGAAAAACTATCGTGAGTCATTCCTTCTATAGATATCGAAGGATCTCCCAAACGCTGAGCTACTCCTTCTGCAAACAATTGCATATTTGCAGTAAGAAGCCTCACATCAATACCAATTTCCTTTGCAAGGGCAACTGCTTGTCTAGCATCAGTAAACATACGAACAGTATTTCTTCCTGCTTCACGAAGCATTTCTGCAGCAAGGGGACCAAAAATTGGATCAATTTGCATACTATCCGTCAGTTGCAATCGTTGCCGTGCAGGAACTTGACGATTTTCTGGGAGCATGTCTAAAAGGTTACCAAATATATTTCCTGGTTTTTTACTTCCGTCCTCTGTCTCAAGAATGTTTCCATCGATATCGTGAACCGTTATAAATTGGGGAATATACCCAGACTGCGTCAGCTTCATATCCAAAGCCAGAAGAAATGCTCTGTCATGTTCGTTTTGTGCCTGAGGATATCGTTCAATAACATCTCTATCCTTTGCATGAATACGAGCGGCTTTCATAATCTCCCCGTGACGAATCAATGCCTCTTTTTCTCCCTCGATGCCAGCGATAAGCTCTGCACGTCTCACTTCATGTTCTAGCATCATAATTGCTAAATCATAGCTTCGCAGATCAACTTTTCGCGTATCTGTAGTTGTCGCAAGTTCTTCTATCTGCTCTTTTATCGCTTCATTTACCTCATGTAATATCTGAGGGTGCGCCTGAGCCAACTGTCCTGCTTTGGACGATTCTCGCTCTCTTTTGCCTGGGTTTTGTGCAATTACTTGCGTATCTAATGACTCGCGAAGGGCATCTCGTCGCTCTCGAAGCTGTGCTAATCCCACGGGTTGAGCAAGAAGTTCTTTTGCCCTCCCTGCAACTCTGTTTGCGGCAATTGTATAGACTGCGACAAAGTCTGCTTGATCAGGAGTAAGTCTTCCTCGCAACTCTTCTTTTAATCCCACAGAAATAGCCTCTGGAACAAGCTTAATTGCCTGCTCCGCTTGCTGAACGGATTGTGCTTCTTGTGTAGCACTGAGTCTTTGTTGTTCTAATCTCATAAAATAAAAAGGTTGACGTCCATCAACCAAATTAAGATACATATTGTCTCCTATAAGCTTATTTTCAGCTTGACTAGATAAAGACAAAAACCTGACAAATTAGATTCAAAAAGGTATTTGTTGGAGTTTTTTCACCTTTTAACGCTTTTCATGCTCCGGTTATACATTGCAGGAAAGTAAAAGAGATCTTTTCGCTTAATATATGCCTAATCTGACAACCTTCTGACAAATAATTTACCTTCTTTTCCACTAGTTGTCTTAATTCTGTTCAAATTGAATCATATAGTTGTCTTGAATCAGTCAAGATAACTCTTCTTTATGCTTTTACAATTGGTGGACTATGTTAGAACAACGCAGTTCTGCTGCCCATGCAGCATATATTACAAATATTAATACAGCACTCATTAATCACGCACAAAGACGAGGAGAACTCTCTTCTCATAGAGATCGTGCGGCAGCACTCCAACAGGGAATTCAAATGAAACGAGAACTTCTCGCAACTTCTGGAGTTCAGAGTACCCTTCGCCGAATTGCTGAAAGAATAACAGCAGCACGCGATATACCATTTTCAGCACCAGAAGAACTTTTAACACAAACCCTGGGTGAATTTGATGATTTTCTTTTTGTTTCAGACCGAGACGGCTCGATGACTCACATTTCTGAATCAGAGAAAGAATATCTTCTTCCTCATGGCCCAGGCAGTGTCCCATTGGAAAACCATTTAGATGAAAATGGACGAGAAGAGCTTCCAATAGCATTTGTTCGATATATCCAGCCTCTTTTACGCCGACAACCCCACCTATTTGCAGAAGCTGGAAAACATGCCGGAGTACTCAGAGATGGAGTGATCGAGCTTTTTGGATGGCTTAAAGAAAGAAAAACTCCTCGCGCCATTCTTTCGGCAAACTGGGGAGAACTGGTTCGAGGTGGGCTTGTAGGGACTCCTCTTGCAGAAGATACAGAACTAAAAATCCATGCGGTTGAACATAATGATATTACATCTACTGATAAAGCCACTGCTCTACAACTTCTTGCTGCAAAACACCCTGAACATGTTATTGTCTATGTCGGAGACGGGCTCTCTGATATGAAGGTCGTAGAGGCATACAATCAAGGTATTATTGGGTGGATCTTTGCACTTAAAAATAGTCCTTTTGACCGAGAACTTACCCAAAAAGGAATTATTCACTCCCCCTATACCAATTATCATCAAATTCGATTAGAATTAGAAACAGCTGCTCAAAGAGCAGAAGCACGAAGGAAAAAGGCTGCATAATATGAAATCAGGACAAGTTGTTTGCTACGGTGAACTTTTGATTGATATGATCTCCTCTACTACTGGGGATTTGACTCAATCAAAATCTTTTTTAAAAAAATTTGGGGGCGCTCCTGCCAATGTCTCAATGGGAGTTTCAAAACTAGGAATTCCAGTCAGTTTTATGGGAAAAGTTGGGAATGATCCGTTTGGAAAATTCCTTAAATTTACTCTTGATTCACACAACGTAAATACCGACAATCTCATCCTGAGCGATAACGATAAAACTACTCTTGCTTTTGTTTCTCTTGATAAAAACGGACAGCGAGATTTTTTCTTTTATAGAGGCGCCCATGAGGCCATTACTTCAACTGAAGTTACTCTTCCTAAAAACACATTTCTTTTTCATTTTGGGTCACTCACTCAAACCAACAACACAGCCTACAATGCGACAGATAAACTAATAAAACAAGCAAAAGAACAAAAGACAATCATTTCCTATGATCCAAACATCAGAGAATCCTTATGGGGTAACTTAAATTTAGCAAGAGATGTTATTTTGGCTACCGCAAAAAAAGTAAATATTCTTAAGGTGAATGAGGAAGAAGCTTTACTTCTTGCCAATACCACTTCCCTTGAGGAAGCAGGAAAAAAACTTTTTATTCCCTCTCTTGATGCACTTTTTATTACTATGGGGCCTAGAGGGTGTTTTTATAAAACTGCTTCCTTTGAAAACTATATTCCCACAATAAAACTGACTCCTATTGACACAACAGGAGCAGGGGATGCATTTAATGCTGGCTATATTTCACTCCTCTTTGATGCTCAAAAGAGAATTCCAGAAATGTCTCAAGCGGAATTAGAAGCAGGCTTGAAGCGGTCAAATGTTATTGCTTCTCTGACCACCACAAAAAAAGGAGCAATTTCTGCGTTCCCGACACAAAAACAGCTAAAAGAAGCACTTTCTTCTCTATGAAAAATTTTAGCTATTCCGTACTCCCTTCAAGTGAAGACACGCAAAAAGCTCTTAAGAGCTATAATTTATTTTTTCAAAAAATAGAAAACTTTCTTGAGCAACAATTTATCAAAGACGAACACGGTTATAATCGCATTTTAAAACAACTCCTCCCACTTACTCCACTTCTTCAAACTCCACAACGCACTTCCTCTCTATTTAAAGCCGAACTAACAAGCATTCAAAAAGGAAAACCTCTTACTGAACCAACAGCCTGGGGTGGAGTAACTCTGAAAAAGGTCGATGTAGAAAAGGACTATATTCAAAAACTCTTAATCATCAAGAAAAAGAGTGTTTTAGGCTTTGAGATTCACAAAGAAAAGCATGAACATCTTACTGTCATAGAAGGGTTTTGCATTGTTTTCTTTATCAATCACGATAAAAAATCTCCCACAAAGATCTTGGTCCAACTAGCTGGACCAAAAGATGAATTTATCTTTAAACCCAATGATGAGCACGGAATTCTCACCCTTTCAAACTGCATTATTAAAGAAACATCTACAAATCATTTGGACGATTTGGTTTATATCTTCAACGCAAAACTAAAATAGTCCGCTCTCCTCTTGCATCAAAACTCCTTTTGGCAGTATGCTAAGAGTATGAGTAATATGTTTTTCTCTTTATCCTCTGATGTAAAAACTCCGGTAGCTGTTCCCTCTGGTATGCAGAAAAGATACATTGAAAACTTTATGACTGTTACGCAAAATACAGGACGACTAATGCTTTTCGCCGGAGACCAAAAAGTAGAACATCTTAATGATGATTTTTACGGCAAGGATATCTCTTTGGAGGACAATAACCCAGAGCATCTTTTTAAAATTGCAAGTAAGGCAAGAATTGGTGCATTTGCAACGCAACTCGGACTCATTTCCCACTATGGCATGGACTACCCTAAAATTCCCTATATAGTCAAACTCAACGCTAAGACAAACCTGGTAAAAACAACACAAGCCGATCCGCAAAGCTCACAATGGATAAGTGTTGAGCAAGTAATGGAATTCAAGAAAAATTCTAAGCTCAATATTGTTGGTGTTGGCTACACAGTATATGTAGGAAGTGAATATGAATCAGATATGCTTTCACAGGCTGCAACTCTCATACAACAAGCACACCGGTATGGTCTTTTAACTATTCTTTGGATGTATCCACGAGGAAAAGCTGTTGCAGAAGAGAAAGATCCTCATATTATTGCAGGAGCTGCAGGGATTGGAGCTACGCTGGGGGCAGATTTTGTTAAAGTAAATTATCCCAAAACTCCTAACCCAGCAGAAGCACTCAAAGAAGCAGTCCAAGCAGCAGGACGAACCAAGCTTATTTGCGCTGGAGGAGCAAGTGAGGAGGTTGAAAAATTTCTCTCTACCCTCCATGACCAAATTCACATTTCCGGCACGGCTGGAAATGCCACAGGACGCAACATTCACCAAAAACCACTTCAAGAAGCGATTCGTTTTTGTAACGCCATTGCTGCTATTACCTTTGATAATAAATCTGTTGAGCAAGCTCTTCAGATTTACCACGGGTAATGGATAGAAACCTCGCATTAGAATTTGTCAGAGTTACCGAAGCAGCCGCAATTGCCGCAAGCGCATGGATAGGAAAAGGCGATAAAAAAAATGCAGATCAGGCTGCTGTTGACGCAATGCGCCTTCGTTTAAACCGTATTGATTTTTCAGGAGTTATTGTTATTGGTGAAGGGGAAAAAGATGAAGCTCCGATGCTTTTTACAGGAGAACACGTTGGCAAAAAAACAACCCCTAAGCTTGATTTAGCGGTAGATCCTCTTGAAGCAACCGATAGCGTTGCCTTGGGAAGATATAATGCCCTTTCTGTTATCGTCACTGGGCCGCAAGGCTCCCTTCTTTCTGCTCCTGACATGTATATGGAAAAACTGGCAGTTGGACCGAAAGCAAAAAAAGCAATAGATCTTAATGCCAGCGTTAAAGATAATATTTCCTGCGTTGCCAAAGCTTTAGAAAAAGATATTCATGATCTCACAATCATTCTTCTTGAGCGTGAGCGACATGAAAAACTTATTGAGGAAATTCGTCTCACTGGTGCTCGAGTCAGGCTAATTACAGACGGAGACGTCGCAGGAGCAATCGCCCCTTGCCTTCCGAGCAGCGGCATTGATATGCTTATGGGCATTGGGGCATCGACAGAAGCGGTTTTAGCTTCTGCTGCAATTAAAGCGTTTGGGGGAGAAATTTTGGCTCGCTTTGTCCCGCAAAATACTCACCAGGAAAAAGCTTTGAAAGAAATGAAGATTAACCACACCACTATTTTTTCAACAGATACCCTCACCAAAGGCACGGATCTTACCTTTACAGCAACTGGTGTTATTGACGGACCACTGCTTTTTGGGGTAAAAGAAGAGAATGGCTATACGATCACCCATTCGCTGGTTATTCGTGCCCACTCAAAGACATTACGGTATATGACAACCCATCATTTATTATGACTATCTCAAATATTGAAGACCACGAAATAAAAAATAAGACTGTTTTACTCCGAGCAGACTTTAATGTGAGTCTTGCTGGAAATAAAATTACGGATGATACAAGAATAACCCAAGTTCTCCCAACAATTAATCTTCTGTTACAGAATAACAATAAAATAATTATTATTTCCCACTTAGGAAGACCTGAGGGTAGAGATGAAAAATTTTCTCTCTCACCTGTTCGAGCGCGACTTCAAAAATACCTTCCTGGCTTTCAAGTGAAACTGGTTGACGATTTTCTTTCTGAGAAAGGAAAAGAGATGCTTGCCAAACAAACACACAATCAAATTCTTTTACTTGAAAATATCCGGTTTTATGAAGGTGAGCAAAAAAATGATGCCTCTTTTGCAAAACAACTTGCGTTACTTGGAGACGTGTATGTTAACGATGGGTTTGGGGTGTCCCATAGAAACGACGCTTCTGTTGTAGGAATTCCCAAATATCTTCCTCACTTTGCAGGTCTTCTTATGAAAAAAGAAATACAGGCAATCTCCTCTGTTTTAGAAAACCCTCAAAAACCTTTTGTTGCAATTATAGGAGGAGCAAAAACCGAAACAAAAATTCCTCTCCTCTACAAATTAGTAGAGATTGCAGATTCTGTTTTATTGGGAGGGATCATTGCCAATACTTTTCTTCATCACAACGGCGTCTCGCTTGGAAAAAGCCTCTATGACAAAGGTTTAGAAAAAGAGGTAAGTCACATCATTTCTCATGCAAAAACGCACCACACCCGTCTTTTTTTGCCCCTAGATGCACGCTGTGCAACATCACTCACTGACACGCAAACTGTTTTATCGTCTATTAATTCCATTGACTCAAAACAAACTATGTTTGACATTGGCCCAGAAACTGAAGCGGTATGGGGCAGCAGTATTGCCCAAGCTGCTACCATTGTGTGGAACGGCCCTGTTGGCTATATTGAAAATCCGGCTTTCTCTCAGGGAACAGAATTTTTATACTACTCCATTGCTCAAAATGATAAAGCATATTCAGTAGTTGGTGGCGGAGATACACTTGCAGCGCTCTCTCATGAAGAACACCTTGGGAAAATCTCACATATTTCAACAGGCGGCGGGGCGATGCTTGAATTTATTGAAAATGGAACCCTTCCTGGAATAGAAGCACTCAGATAATTTGGTATACTCTTTCTATGACATCGCAAAAAGCACAAGAGATTTTTCAACTTCTCAAAAAACACTACCCACATGCAAAAATGATTTTGGAATGGGAGAATAATTTTGAATTATTGGTTTCCATTATTTTGTCTGCTCAATGCACAGATAAAAAAGTTAATGAAGTAACCTCTGTTGTTTTTCCAAAATACCGCAAAAAAAGAGAGAGTTTTGATAACCATTACCAAAACTATACCCGAATAGATCTTCCAAAAGAACAGGTGTTCGAGCTTGTCAATTTTGCTTTTGTTCCTCTTTCAGAGTTAGAACAAGATATTAAATCTACTGGGTTTTATCACAATAAGGCAAAAAGCGTTCAGGCTGCTGCCAAGACAGTTTTGGATACCTATCACGGAATTCTTCCTCAAACTATTCCTGAGATGATAAAAATCCCAGGCGTTGGGAGGAAAACAGCAAATGTCTTCTTAGGCAACGCTTACCACATCTCTGAAGGAATTGCAGTAGATACTCACGTTAAAAAACAGGCACAACTGTTGGGATTCACCTCCAATTCTGACCCTGATAAAATAGAGCAAGACCTTATGAAACTATTTCCCAAAGAAGACTGGTTTGCTCTTACCTACCTTCTTATAGAACATGGAAGAAACATGAGGAGGAAAAAATCAGATAGACACATGTGTGGAAATCCCACGTGTCTTCTGGGAGATACCCAATGAAATCGCAAGCAATCCCTCTAGCTCTTACCTTTTTAACTTTTCTCTGTCTTACCTCATTACTTTGGGTGGTCATTTTTTTTCTCAATACTGTTCCCTTCCACCAAAGTTTATCTCTCACTCTTCGCTTCGCTGATATTCTTGTCGGCCTCACCATTTACTTAAAGACCTCTGTTGATTTCTCATTGTTTTTAGCAAACCTTATGGCAAAATCTTCTTCTTGGACCAGCAGAATTGCTATTGAGCTTGGCACTGCCCTGGGAAACGCTTTAGGCACAATTCTCGTGATAATCATTTGGACATTTTTCAAAGAAATCCCTCTGCTTCTTTTTCTCATGATGGCCCTTGCCTCTTTTGCACTTCTGGGTATGGCAAAAGAAGGCTTAGAGGAGTTCCTTGAAAAGGATACTGTCTCTCTTCAGACAAAAAAACTGATTACTCCTTTTTATATTGCATTACAAAAAATTCTTTCTCCTTTTACTTGGCTTTTTTCACTTTTTCTCCCAAATTTTTCTTCTTCGAATAAACAAAAGGGATTTTTTAGCTTATTTCTTTTTTCCGTTTCTATTCCTTTTGTTCTCGGGCTTGATGATTTCGCAGGATATATTCCGTTATTCTCTCTTGTGAAGGTTTTTGGGTTTGCTGTAGGTGTTTTTTTAGGACATATGCTTCTCACTCTTTCTTTATTTAGCTTCCCTGCTATCACTATTAAAGTTATCAAGCTTCCCATTATTACCTTTGTAGGAAGTGGGATATTTCTCGCGCTTGCTCTTTTTGGAGGATATGAGGCTGTAAAACTTCTTATTGGTTGGTAAAAACAAACTGATAATTTTTATCCGTATCCAAGGACTCTTTAAGAGTTGCTTTATTTGTTTCAATAATTGTCCCTGAGGGACTGGTAAACAATTTGAGCGCAGAAGGATATTCCAGAGTAAATGTGTACGGATAAGCGTCTGTTCCAGGTTGCTTAAACAGAAGCGCATTATATGAAACAAGTTTTCCTGATAATTGGATTTTCTGAGTAAGAACATAGGAAATTGATACAGTTGTCGTAGCTGTTTTAGGAATTATTACTAAAAATCCATACCCAACTCTCCCCCCTTCTGTTGTTTGTTCTATTTCTAACCCTTTTGGTGCTTTGAAATTTGTTGCTTCATAAACTTTTGGGTCAATCACTGCAGGATATCGAGACTGAAGAACACCATTAAGACTAATTGCTGAAAGCTGAGCTCCTTGCGGCAGGAAAACTCGAAGGTAATTTTTATAATCTCCTCCAGGCCACGTTCCATCACTTGTATTTGTATAGATAATATTCAACGTCCCAGATACACTTCCGGTAGGTGAAATACTCATATCTTGCAAAACATTTCTTTTTACAAAGAAATTCACTTTATTTATGCCAATATTTGCCTCTGAAATCGCGGCAAAATCATTGTATTGCCCAGCTTCTGTTGGTCGTAAATCTGTCAAAGAAGAAGACAAACTATTCACTGTAAAAATTTGTTGAAGTCCCCCATCTGCAAAGGCTACCAACAAATGCTTTTGGGAAAATAACGGGTAGATATTTTCTAGAAGACTTTGAGCGGAAAAATTTCCTGCGAACAGTTTTTTCTGAAGCTCTTGGCTCAGTGCATTTAAGAAATCCTGTTTTTGCGTAGAACCTGCAAAATTATTCTTTTCTGCATGCTGCTCTGTGAGAAGGAAAAAATTATCAGGAGTAATGGTTTGATTGTACGTAGGAAGGTATACCGGGCCAGAAGACGCAAGAAGGGTTTTTATCACAGATAAATCAACTCCGACTACTCCATCTGCTTCTTCCCCTGTCTCTGCTTTCAGAAAAAAAGCTGCGTTTTGAGCGTCTTTAATAAAATCTGCAGAAAAATTGCTGTCTCGCAGATACCAATGAACCAGGGGAATATAGCGCCTGATTGCAAAAGGTGGCTCAACATGCCCTTTTAATTGCCCGTCAGCGTCATACACATTATGAACAGTAAAAGAAGTAATTTTTCCATTTTTTACTGAGACCACTGCGTAGGAACCGATAAATCCTCCTCCTGGGCGAAGCTCATTATTATTCTCAAGCAAAACCAGATACGTCATTTGCT
Source organism: Patescibacteria group bacterium (assembly GCA_035715145.1). Lineage (GTDB taxonomy): Bacteria > Patescibacteriota > Microgenomatia > Levybacterales > UBA12049 > DASTLH01. The sequence goes on along the minus strand of DASTLH010000016.1, from coordinate 9,264 downwards.
TTGTAAATCCAAATAATTGAGGAGAAATATCAATTGTCTCCTCTGCAAGGGTTAAAAGAGGCTGTAATTTTTTAACAGTAGGTTGAAGAGATCCTGGCAGTAAAGCAACGTTCAGTTGCTGCTCAAGAAGAAGTCCGCTTTTTATGTCATTTATCCCTGAGGTAAATTCGTTTAAAGGGTTTTGAGGATTTCCTTTCATAACGGTTTGAAGATGAGATAACCCATTGCAACTTATTGCTACTATTGTCGCCAATTGCTCTGACGTATTAATTTGAGAAAATAAGACTGAGACACTTCCCTCTTGTCCAATAACTGAAGCTTCCCATTCAGCTATTGGTTTACTCCATTGCCCTGCTCCTAAAAGAGCAGTCATTGCTTGTGCATATGTTTTTCCTTGTTGAAAATTGCCTGATAAAACAGCTTTTTTCAAGGGCTCAGCCATTACTCCTGCAGTAAGAAATGACATACCCAACCAAATCCATGGAAGCAAAAGAAGTAATACCCCAGTTGAAACTACCAGAAGGATTGGTTTTTTCACCTCTTTCTTTCTTTTCTTTATCGGCGCTAAGGACAAAACATCATTGTTTTGCGAAGAGAATCGTGGAATATGTTCTTTCCATTTTTTATATGCCTCTCGCAGCTTCTCTCCAACAGGATAGGTAGAATCCAATAGATACGTCCCTTCTGGCAAAGATAGTATCGATGTTGTTTTGGAGGATTGAGGAAAATCAATCTTTATATCTGGATTTTCTTTTTGAAGACCATGGACAACTGAAAGACAAGTCATTGGGTGTTTTGAAAATGCAAATGTCAGTATCTTTTTCTGACCTCCCATTCCTATCCGAATTATTGATTCAATAACATCTTCAAAAAGAGCCGGTCGAACTGTTTCCAAACCTAACTCTGGAAGACTCACTTTTCCCTCTTTTGCCTGACTGAAAAGATCTGATATCAAAGACGGGAATTCTCTATTTCCAAAAATTTCCCCAAGCAAGACCAAAACATAATTGCTGCACTCCTCTAGCTGCTTGAGCATTTCCTCTTTATAATCTCTATACGAAAGCACATAAATAAATCGTGCGTCATCATTATTTGCTTTTTCAATAAGAGATGGCGTTAACTCATGATGTTTTTGCTCAGAAGAAATAAGGAAAATATGACTATATTTCCCTTCTGGAACTTCTGGAACTGCTTTTACAAAGGGGACAAAAACTGTTGTTTCATCTAGGGGTTTTTGCTCAGAAACCAACACTGTTGTTGTTTGATTGACAAGCTCGTGAGCAATTTCTTTTCCTATTGTCCCCTGCTTATCTATAATAAGAATTACTTTTCCCTGTTTTTTTTCTTCAACAACCAACGGAGTGTCCATTAGTCTTATTGTAGCGATGATGAGGAAATATTGTCCAGCGCCTGGTTTACTAATTGATCTGCTCTTTTATTCTGTTCTCGTGGAATATGTTGAAACGTTACTGGTTTACCTACCAAAGCTATTTGTTTTTGAACTTCTTCGTAGAGGGGAATCATATTGGGGTGCTTTACCCGATACACTCCTTGCATTTGGCTACAAATCAATTGCGAATCCATTTTCACATGAATTCCCGAAGAATTATCGATTATTTCCCGATGAGAGTTCAGCCATTTTAAAGCCTCGATAAGTGCTGTGTATTCAGCAATATTATTTGTTGTTATTCCCAATCGTATTCCAATACCAGCAACTTCTTTCCCTGTCTCATCAAGGATTGAAAACCCACTTGCTGCAGGCCCAGGGTTCCCACGAGAACCACCATCGGTATAAATAGTAATCATAATTTAAAAAAGAGATAGAGCATCATTAAAAGACCAATTGCTGTTTCACAAACTCCGGTAATTATAGCAGATGCGACATAGCCGTAATGAGGAATATAAATTGCATTTGCCAAAATGTTGATAACAACAAATACTGCATAAATCACAGCAAGTGTTTTTTGTTTTTTCTTAGTAAGAAGAATCCATTGCATAATACTTGTTGCAAAAAACACAGGCAAAGACAACAGGAGCAGACGCATGGGAACAATTGCAGAAGAAAATGCTGGACTAATCAAAGAAAAAATAAGAGGGGAGACGAACCACATAATTATTGTCGTTAAAATTCCCAGGCCTACAAACAAACACACATAATATGCGTGTTTTCTAGATACGGTTTGTGTATTTTTCGCTTCTGCTATAAGCCTTGGATAAAGAACATTCGATAAAAATAGGGGGAGCGCAATAAGAAAATCAAAAACTTTGTATGAAACGTCGTAGAGAGCAACATCATGTGATGGGCGAAGAGCAGACAGAAGCAACATATCTATTCTAAAATAAATAAGGTTACTAATAAGCATGATAGTCACAGGAAGAGTTTCTTTAGCTAAAGATTTTATAAAACTAGGGTGAAAGACGATGGGAAATAACTTTTCTTCTGTATAAAAAAGTGAGAACCCTGCTTCTATAATTGACCCCAACACAAATCCTGCAAAAACATAAACAAGAGATAAATGGCTCAAGCCAAACAAACTGACAAAGAAAACAATTGAGAGTGAACCAATGATGGTTGCAGTCATAAAACGCTGATAAATAACTCTTCTTTGAAAGACTGCAAAGGCAGAGTAAATTATCCCTTCTGTAATAATTGTGAGAGAAAAAATAAGAATACCCAGTTTAACAAAATTAGAAAACCCAATTTGTGTCTGATGTGAATACGGTAAGATAAAGGCAATTGCATTAACAAGAAAAACAAGAATAAAGGAAAGAATAATTCTTGTATAAAACAGGTCTCTGAAACGAAGATGAGCTTCTTCTTTTTGAAGAAACATTGCATTCAGACCAAAATCTACCAATAAATAAAACAAACTCACAAATGCAGTAACTTTAGCAAAATCCCCATACGCACCAACGCCAAAAAGCCTAGCAACCAGAATTGCTATCAAAAAGCTAGAACCTGAAGATGCTATTTGAGCAATAACCTGATAAAACGTGTGTGCAGTGAGCTGTTTTAAGAAAGACATATCATAATTGTAGCATGACTTTCAATTGAAAGACCAAGCCAGCCCAAGAAGAAGGGCAAACAATAACTGCCCCTGTTGAAGAGTAAGAAAATAATGATCAAACAGCCCTATCACAACAATACTGATTGCACAGGAGGTGAGAAATATCGTATAGGGTGTTTTTTTGTCACTTAATTTTTTTACTGTCTTTACAAAAAAGATCCCAGCTATAAAAGCTCCTGTGATACCTGTCTGAGAAAGCCATAAAAGGAAAATAGTGTGAACTGGCTGTAAAAGGTTTCGCGAAGAAATAGGAAGAAACAAAGGCAAGCTAAAAATAAAATTATTAATACCGCTTCCAAAAATAGGGTGACTAAGAAAAAGCTTCCAGGATATCTGTAACAAAAGGAGTCTTTGGGTAATACTTTGTCCATCACTTAAAAAAACAAATCGTCCCAGAAAAGGCGATATTCCCAGTAAAAGAATAAGCATAAGAATTCCTATTTTTTTCTCCTGAAATTTTGTTCTGAGGAAAAAGATACATATCCATACACCCCACAGAAATACAGCGATTCTACTCAATGTCAACGCAAGCATCAATGAACCAACCACCAACACTGTCCATCGCAAAAATTTATTTTGCTGTTTTACAAACAAAAAGAACAGAAGAGAAATAAGGAGAAATCCTGCAAACACATTTGGATGGGGAAACGTAGCATAGGGTCGTAACACAAGATGCCCATTGATAGATGCGTTTGCAATACCTGGAGTTTGAGCACTAAAATTTCTTTCTCCCAAGAAATAAAATACTCCGTTTAAGGAATGGTGAAGAAAAAATTGAAAAAACCCAATAACACTTTCTCCCAAAACTCCTACTGCTAATGCCCAGGGGAGTATTCTTTTTACCGTTTGGCTATTTCGTGCAACAACCCAGCCAACAAACACCATTTCACTTATCTTTGCTAACCCATACCACCCTGCAAGAGGGGAGAACGAAAAAAATATACCTAGACTTAAAATGAAAACAGATAAAACAAACCACATACTATTTGTTTTAAAAAGTTGTTTGAGAGAAAGAAAAAATAAAAAGAAAATAAAAATATCTGTTAGGTAAAGGGTGGGGGAGAGGTAATCAATTCTTTGTCCACTTACATAAGAAAAATCTGGCCAAAAGTGAAATCCCAATTGGGTCGGTAAAAATAAAAGAAGTAAAAAAAGAAGAAAGGTGCGGATATTAGTTTTTTGGACTAATAGTAAGAGCTCTGTCTCTGCCTTCTCCCATAGACTCTGAAACGACTTCAGCATCATCTTTTAACATCATGTGGACAAATCGTCGTTCCCATGATTTCAAGTTAGACAAAGCAATTCCTCTATGCTCACTTAATGCTCTTTCTTTTGTTTGTTCTACTAACTGCTTAAGCCATTCTTCTCTATTGTGTCTATATTCACCAATTTCTAAAGAGACTCTGGTAAATTCTCCTAATTGTTTTGCCAAGAAAAGAGAGAAAACCAACTGAAGTGCTTCAAGAGTTTCTCCATGAAACCCGATCAACATTCCTGTTTCTTCTGCATCAACAGCAAGAGTTACGGACTCTTCATCGGTGTTTGTTATTTTACATGCTGCTTGGATTCCCAATAAAGAAAAAAACTGTTGAGCCAATTCTTCTATATGTTGTTTTTGTTCTGCGTTCATTTTGTATTTGGGGAGATTTTTTCAATCCATTCTTCAAGCCCGCCCCACCCTTGAATCATGTACTGCTGTATGATACCAAAAATTGTGAAAGTATTCCAGTAGAAAGATAGTCCAACAGGGAGTGTCCATGAGAAAAATCCGATCATCAAAGGAAGAATAAAAAGAGATTGTGTTTGAAATGCGGTAGCAAAATCTGCTTCCTTCTTTTCTTCTTTTTGTCCGGGAACACTTACTGGCGCCATCATTTTTGACTGAACAAACTGAAATGCTGCAGTAAGAACAGGAACAAGTAAAACACCAATTCCTAATGTGCTAAACAGTTTTGAAGGTGTTTGGCCAAGAGGAAGTCCGAAAAAATGGATATCCCATGCTGTGGTAATTTTAAATGCTGAAATATAGACAGCATGATTAACAAAGTCCACTACGTGTTTTGGGTTGTTATTAACAATTTGCTGAAGTACATAATATAAACCCCAGATTACAGGGAGCTGAATAAGGAGAGGGAGACACCCGGCTGCAGGATTTACTCCATGCTCTTTATAGAGAGCCATGGTTGCTGCCTGAAGTTGCTTGGAGTCATTTTTGTGCTTATCTTTTAATTTATTAAGATGAGGTGTTATCATCTGCATTTTTTTGGCTGTTTTCAATTGAGAGGCGGTGATTGGGGCAAGGATAAAACGAATAACGACGGTCAAAATAATAATTGTAAATCCCAAAGGGGAGGGAATATGCAAAAGGTTTAGTCCGTGGTAAATGCCTGCAACGATGGTAACAATTGGATTAACAATAAGGTCGGTGAAGAAAAGACTGATTGGATTCATTGTTGTATTATACGGTTTTTATACAATCTTTGCAAAAGGCTGGCAGGATAAAATTCTTTTAAGTGCTAACGGAACGCCTTTAATAACCCCTTTTTCTTCAATTACCTGTTTTGTGTACACAGAACAGGTTGGGGAATACCGACAACCACTTCCTCCGCCAACGAGGGCATGAACCAGAGGGGAAATAAAAATATGATAAACGGTAAGAAAGAAAATAAGAATTCTTTTCATTTTAATAAATTGTTTTGGGTTAGCACGTCAACAAACTCTTCTTCTAATTGTTTTAGTGTGAAATTAACGAAGTTTTTGCGAACCGTGAAAAGAAAATCATAAGATACAGCCATAGAATCCTGATATTGTTCCACACACTGACGAAGCATTCGTTTTGCCCTGTTTCTCATAACAGCTCTGCTGTCAACTTTTTTTGAAACAATAAAACCATATCTATTCTGAGAATTTTCAGTAGATATCCACCTGAAAGAAAAATGGGGAGTTGTTGCACTGCGTGCGTTTTGGAATGATACACCAACCGGTAAACGGTATTGCTTAGGAAGCATTAGATCGTGAGAGCTTTTCGACCTTCTTCTCTTCTCCTTTTGAGAACTTTTCTTCCCGTATGAGAAGCTGCTCTGGCAAGAAAGCCATGTTTTCTTTTTCTTTTAACAATTTTTACTTTTGCTGGACCCTTCTTCATGCACACAGTATACCAAACACAGGCTTTATTTGTCCAGAGAGGAATGATACAGTGAAGTCACTTGACAAAAAGTTATCCACATTATTAAATTGCTCTTACGATGAACGACACACTTTCTTCTCTCTGGACGTCTGTTTTACAGGAAATCCAAAGCGAAGTTTCTCAAGCAAATTTTTTTACACTCTTCAAACACACTGCTCTTTTGTCACTTGAGGATAATATTGCAACCATTGCTGCGCCTTCGTCAATGATTATTAACCTTTTAGAAAAACGTTATCTTCCTGTTATTAAAGAGAGTTTAAAAAAGAAAACAGAAAAAGATATTGAGGTTATTCTTATTGCAAAAGCGGTTGCACAAACAACGCATGATGAATCAACCACCCCTCTTTTTGGAAAAGCTGAAGAAATTAAAAAACCCATCCAAATAGGCCATCTTCCTCGTGTTCGACCAGACTTTACGTTTGCAACTCTTGCTGTTTCACAATCAAACCAACTTGCCTTTGTGTCAGCACAAACCGTTGCCCAAAATCCTGGAGCTTCTTATAACCCTTTATTTATTTACGGACCCGTTGGAGTAGGGAAAACCCATTTAATGCAAGCAATCGCAAACGAGGTCTATAGAGCCGACCCGAATAGAAAAATTGTTTATATTACCAGTGAGGAATTTACCAATGAAGTGGTTGAAGCAATTCGCTCTAATGACACAGCCCGTATGAAACGACGGTTCAGGTCTGCGAGTCTTCTTATTATTGATGACGTGCAGTTTATTGCAGGAAAAGACAGAGTTCAAGAGGAATTATTCCATACGTTTAATAGCCTTATTGATACCGGTGGACAAATTGTTTTATCCTCAGATAGACCACCAAGTGAAATTAAAAAACTAGAAGCCAGACTCTCCTCCCGATTTGCAGGGGGGCTAACAGTAGACGTAGAAGCTCCAGATTTTGAAATGAGAACAGCCATTGTTTTGAAAAAGGCAGAAAAGTTTGGATTTTCTATAACCATGGACGTTGCGAAAATTATTGCGGAGAGACAACAAGACGTAAGAAGCCTTGAGGGAGCACTCCTGCGGGTTGTAACAGAAGCAACAACCAAGCAAAAAGAGCTGACCCAAGAACTCGCAGAAAAAGCACTCCGGGGAGGAGAGAAAGAAGCTTCCTCTGTTATTCATGCCGACGATATTATTAAATCTACCTGTGACTTTTTTAGTATAAAGCCAACACAACTCAAAGGACCCAAACGAGACGCTGCATTAGTCAAAGCAAGACAGATCACCATGTTTTTATTAAAAAAGGAACTTGGGATGACCTATGTCGAGATTGGGAATATTTTAGGAGGAAGAGATCACACAACAATTATGCACGGTGTGGAAAAGATGGAGCTATTAGCCGTGGATCAATCCACATTGTCTGAGGAAATCAGGGGGATAACAAAAGGATTACGGGGATAACTTTTAGGTTTCTTTGTGGAAAGAAACTTTTCAACAACTTATCCCGAAAGTTTTCAACAGGTTATCCACACGTTTTTTAGCTTCGTCCTCTTGCTTTTTTCCACTTTTCCGGATACACTACTACAACTACAAATATATAATATGAAGTTAATCCTTTTGGCAGAGAATTTACAAAAAAAACTTTCGTTTGTTACTCATGCAATATCTTCTAAGTCACAACTTCCCATTTTATCTCATATCCTTCTAGACGCGAGAGAAGATTTTCTTTACGTTAGTGCAACAGATCTAGAGATAGGTATTGAAGTAAAGATTCCTGCACAAATAGAAGAGGTAGGGGCAACTACTGTTCCAGCAAAACTTTTCCTAGAGCTTATTTCCTCTCTTCCTCAAGAAAAAATAACACTCCAAACAGAGGGAAACAATCTAGAAGTAATAGGTAAGAAAACAAAATCTCTTCTTCAAACAGCGTCTTCAGAAGAATTTCCATCTTTGTATGAAGACTTGGGTCAGGCTGTTGTTACCTTTGCTGCAAAAGAGGCAAAACACCTTTTCTCTCAAGTTGTTTTTTCGGCAAGCGTTGAATCTACACGGCCAGCTCTTTCAGGGGTGCTTCTTAAAAAAACGCCAGAGGAAACAGTTGTTGTTGCAACAGACGGGTATAGACTTTCTTTGGAAAGAATTCTTCAACAAAACTCTTCAGAAAACTACCAGGTAATTATTCCTGCACGTGTTATAAAAGAAGTGATTTCTCTTGATGAAGAAAAAAATATCTCTTTTCACATCTCCTCTCACAATAACCAAATAGTATTTTCTCAAGAAGACGTTATTATTGTTGGAAGACTTATCGAATCTGAATTCCCTCAGTATCAAAAGATCATTCCTCAGGAGTTTGCAACAAAAGTGACAGTCGATAGGGACGCTCTTTTTAAAGCTGTGAAGACAAGTGCTATTTTTGCACGGGAAACAACCAATATTATTAGGTTTTCAATTTTTAAAGAAAAAATGATTATTTCGGCAAAAACTCCTTCTCTTGGGGAAAATACGGTAGATATAGATTCTCAACTGGAAGGGGAAGAGAATGAAATAGCATTTAATGCACGATATCTTATTGACGCACTTTCTCATATAGAAGCAGAACAATTAGTTTTTGAAATGACAGGGCCTTTAAACCCAGGAGTCTTTAAAATAGCAAACAATAATAATTTTCTTCACTTGATTATGCCTATTCGGACACAGGGGTAATCGTCCACGAAAAAGTATATTTGGTTATATCTATTCCAAGTTTTTGTAAGTCTTTTTTTATCTGGTCTTCTATAGCTGCTGCTTGAGTGTTTTGGTATTGTCCGGCAGTTGGATAAATATCAGCAATAAAAGTGTTGGTAGAGGTGTCAAATGCAACAAAATAATCTGGTGTTCTCAGTGGGAGATTCTCAAGCCAGGGATAGGTTGTTTGCATTTGTTGCATTTTTTTTCCATAGGTACTGTCTGCCTGTGTTTGAATAGAATTGGCGTCGTTTCTTGTGGGCAACTTAGTTGTGCTTGTTGTGAACTGCCAGATAACCGTTCCGAGTGGGGAATGAAGGGTGACCATATACAGCTGG
>DASTLH010000015.1:0-4678 GCA_035715145.1 Patescibacteria group bacterium | reverse complement strand
CTGTATCAAGTGAGAATAAGGGAAATCCTCCCGCTGCTGAAGAGGAAGCAATAGGTGTACTTGTTTGCGTGAAATCGTAATCCTCAGAGAGAGTCATTGGGGCAACTGGGTTGGTATTGCCGGCAGAAACTTTTGCATGTGCTGTCTCCTGTGCTGTTTCAACAAGAATTTCCAAAGGCGTCTCGGGTGAAAGAGTAGCGTAGGAAGAGAGATCTTTTGTCCGTAAGGTATTTAACGGAAGAATGTAGAGTCCAGATGGTTTTATTAATGTCGATACAAGTTGTCCATCTGGAGATGTGATATAAATAAGTGCTTCATCTGGTTTATTTCCTTGTGCTGTAAGAATTCTCCCTGCAGCAGGTGGTTGTGTCGTTGGTTTTGCACTAATGGTTGCAGCAGTCGAAACAGCAAAAGGATTCCCGTTATTTAAAAAGGTTGTGGTCCCAGAAATTATGGAAAACGAGTAGGTAGTTTGGGGAGAAAGATTTTTTGCGGTAAGACTATGTACCCCATACGCATGAGGTGTTCCACTGAGTTGATCTCTGTCATCCAAAATGACTGAGGGATTTGGGTCTTGGCTGCTCGTAAGAGAGACACTTCCCGGGACTGGTGTATCTGTTCTGTAAGTAACAGTAAAAGAAGAATCAGTAATGTTTGTAATACGAATATCATTTGGGTTTTCCGAAGGAGCAGCGTGTTGAAATAAATTTGTTGTTTTTAGTGCGAGGAAAGTGGTGACAACCACCCCTACAATCAAAATCATAACCCCTAATATTCCGGGAATTTTCTTTTCATGAAATTTTTCCTGCTTTGGATACATTATTGTTTCCCTCCTGATTGAGTAGAAATTTGTGCAGAAGATGAAGACAAAGGAGAAATTGCCGCAACAGGGGGAAGAGTGGGTGTTGGGGTAAGTGTAATATTATCAGTTCCTTGAATTGATGAAACTGGAGTAATTGGTGTCCTTTTTTGAATAGCTTGAAGCGTTTTTGCGTCAAATCTCCCTTCAATTGGAACGATTTGTTGACTAACAGACTGTGTAATAGTTGAAGAAAGACTATTGTGGAGTATCGTAAAAATAATCCATACAATTGCAAGAAGTGTTGAAGAAATAAGAATAAATAATAAATCTTTTTGTTTCATATTATGGTTGGAAATATACCTGTCCGCGAATGCTTAAACGGTAGGTATCGCTTAGTCTCGTATTTTTGGTAAATGATAAAGCATCAATTGTAATTAATCTATTAAAATTGGTTAGCCCATTCATAAATTTTGCACTATCTGAATACGTTCCCGTTAGATCAATAGCAAACGCGTATGCGGTGTACTTAAGCGGTGATACTCCTAAATCAACAGGTAAAGTTTGGACTCTTTCTACTGTAATATTTTCTGAATTAGCAATTTGCTGGACTTGCCCGAGAAAGGAGGTAATATCAGGCGTTTGTGGAATACCATCTAAAACTGCAGGAATCTCATTCTTTATAGACGTATATTGATCTTGAAGGAGTGAGAGATTGGTGATTTTCTGCTGGAGTTGAGTCATGACATACTGGTCGTCATCAATTTGTTTTTGTAAGTCTGTAATAGTTCCAAGTGTTGGACTGATAGCAAAAATACTGAAAATAGAAAAAGTAATAAGCGTTAATACGATTGTCGTAAACGATTGTACTTTTTTTTCTTTTATTCTCGGAAGAATCATTGCCAGATATTTATCGGCAGTAGGTGATTTTAAAAAGTTTTTATCAAGTGTTAGTTTCATAAAAGGAAATTAGACTTCGGTTTTTTAAGTGTGGCGGTAATAGTAATGCCAATAGTTGCAGAAGAGGTATTTGTTTGAATTTTATCAACACTGACACTTGTTACTTGAGGATAGGCTTTTATCTTATCTACAAAATCACGAAGTACTGCAATAGATGCAAGAGATCCATCAATTTTTATATTATCTTGAGTCATTAAAAAAGTGCTGACTTGCATAGATGGGGGAATTAATTGAATAACATCAGAAAAAGTTTTATTAGTGTTTGCGGATTGATCCATAACTGCCTTTGCTAAAGCGAGCCTGTCTTGAAGATTTCTAAATGTTGTTTCATTGCTTTTGAGCAAATTCACAATAGCTTGTTCTTGGGCAATATGGTCATGAAGATTTACGAGCCTCTGGTCTAAGCTAAACCTGTAAAGAAATGCACCCAAGGCAATAAGCTCTGTAATAATGATGACAACTCTTCCAATAGTAAGTGCCCATTCGATAAAATGATCCCAAAAATTTTCTCCCCTATTTTTTGCAAGATTAATAGTCAGCGGCAGAGGCTTTTGCATGGTAATTTTAGTCTAGGTGTTTTAGAGGCTTTTGTCAAAGAGAAAGAGGGAGAATTTGTGGCTGTGAAGTGGGATTATTTTTTCTTTTTTAATGGGGCTTTTTTAGTGGTTTTTTTTGCTTTTGCAACAACCTTTTTTACTTCTGTCTTTCCAGCAAGGATTGATGCTGCTCCTGATTTAATGCGAGCAGCCTTATTTTTGTGGATAAGGTGTTTTTTTGTAGCTTTATCTGTTGCTCTATAGACTTCAGTGAGAGTTTTCTCTGATGGTTCAATCTTAAAAGATTTTATGACACTGCGGAGTGCTTCTTTGAAAGATTTATTTTGTTCCTGTCTTTTTTTGTCTTGGCGTAATTTTTTCTTTGCTGATTTTATTACTGGCATGCCTCTATTTTACCATGCTATACTAAAATCCGCAACTGTAAAGTAATTGCACACAACTATGCCAAAGAATTTTCTTCAAAAAGGGTTAACACTTCTTCTTGCTCAGCAAACCAATATTCTTTCTGCCGCTTTCATCATTATGGCAACGGTTCTTCTTTCTCAAGTCTTAGGGTGGTTTCGCCAGAGGCTTCTCATCTCTACATTTGGATTGCCTGTAACTGGTTTATATTATTATGCAACGAATTTGCCTGATTCCCTATTTCAAATAATCATCTCTGGAGCTTTATCTTCTGCTTTCATTCCTGTATTTTCTCAATATCTTGTTCGAAAAGAAGAAAAAGAAGGGTATCATTTTGCCTCATCGCTTCTTTCTGTCTCTTTAGTAATCTTCTTTATTGTCTCGGTAATACTTTTTATCTTTGCAAATACATTTGTAGCTCTTTTTGTTGCACCAGGTCTTCCTGCTAGCCAAATTGCGGTAGTCGGCTCACTTATGAGAATTATTTTAGCAGGGGAAATGTTGTTTATTGTTGCAAGCTTTCTTTCAAGTATTCTTCAGTGTTACAATCAATTTCTTATTCCTGGGTTTGCCTCAGCTTTATATAATTTTGGTATTTTAATTGGTATTGTCTTTCTTTCTCCTTTTTTGGGAATTTATGCTGCAAGTTGGGGTGTTGTCATTGGTGCCTGTCTTTTTATTCTGATGCAAGTGCCATTTGTCATGAGAGTTGGATTTAGATTCCAAATCTCTCTTGAGGTGACGATGGGAATAAAAGAAGTTCTCCATCTTATGTGGCCAAGGACTCTTGCTATTACTATTTCAAATATTGGAATTTTGTTAACAGGAATTATTATCTCATATCTTTCTGATGCTTCCCGTAATTTAGTTATTTTTGACAGTGCAAAAACCCTTGCGTTTGCTCCAGTTGCTTTATTTGGTCTGTCAATTGCCCAGGCAGCATTTCCTGTTTTGAGTAGACAAAAAGGGGATAGAACACTTTTTAAGGAGACACTACTGGCTAGTTTTATGCAAACGATATATATTATTCTTCCAATCGCTGTACTGCTTTTGGTCCTTCGTATCCCAATTGTTCGCTTGGCTTATGGAGTTGCTAAATTTGACTGGGCAGCAACAGTTTTAACAGGGAGAACGTTAGCATTTTTTGCATTATCAATTTTTGCACAATCATTAATCAATCTTTTACAACGTGCATTCTGGGCACTTCATGATACAAGAACCCCTTTGATTGTCGTTGCTGTTTCTACTGTTTTAATGATGATGAGTAGTGTTTTTTTCCTTTTCTCACTGCACTTAGGGGTTGATAGTATTGCGCTTGCATATTTTATAGGGAGCTTGGTTAATTTCATTGCTCTTTTTCTTATTTTGGATAAAGTGACAGGGGGTCTTGAAATTGTTGAAGTAACAAAATCACTCAGCAAAATTTTTATTGCGACAATTCTTACTGGTATTGCATTATATATTCCTATTAAGATTCTCGATAAGGTGGTATTTGATACCACCAAAACTTTTAATCTTATTCTTCTTACAGGAATTGCAAGTTTGTGTGGACTTTTAATTTATCTTCTTTTGACATGGGTATTACGGGTAAAAGAAGCGGAAACCTACATTATGCTTCTTAAAAGAGCAGGGAATTGGAGAGAAATCCTTTATCAAAGTGACGAAGTTATTGAAACTACAAAAATTTCTCCCTAAGAGGGTTTTGTCCACAAGATATCCATGGCATCAAGTTTATAGTCTGGCGAAAAAGAAAATTGTTGCGGAGTTTCAAATGTAAATTCTTGTCCTACAGCTTGTATCCTTTCATTCATCGCGGTTTCGAAAAGTCCTCCGGTTCTATTGGTTCTAATGGTTTTATTTTGTGAAGATGCAATAATATCAATGTTATTTTCGGTGGCAAAATCTTCTAAAATCTTCAACAATGCGTTAAACATTGCTTTCTCATCAGTTCCTCTCAGGT
>DASTLH010000014.1:0-2742 GCA_035715145.1 Patescibacteria group bacterium | reverse complement strand
TGAGGGAATTTGTTGTGGAGGTGAAACCGGTGGAGTTAGTGAAACTCTCTCACGGCCAATGGAAGACGTCTGAAGGATTTGCGAAGCCGCAGTCAAGTCTGGAATATGTTTTTCTTCTGGCAAAGAGGCAGATACAGCCTCCGAAGGCACAGAAGCAGCAGGCATTGGCTGGGGCATATCAGAAGATGGCCCGACAGGAGCCTGAGGAACTTGTTGAAAAACCTGTTGAGGAGAAGCTACAGGAACAGGTTGTTCAATAACTGGTGATTGCTCTGGTGGCATTTGGATAGATGCCCCAGGACTAAGTGTGGTTTGAAGAGGAACTGAACTTTGAGACTGAGACATAACGACTTCCTGAGGAGGCATCTGTACCTGTGTCGAAGGTGGAGGAGTGAAGGATTGATTTGGAACATATTGAGATGGTACTGGTTGCGGCGCTGAAGGAACTACTGGTGCAACGGGAGGAACCCCTCCGGCAGAAGAAACTGGCTGTGGAGAATTCGTTTGTCCAGAAGTAGGAAAAGATGTATTATCGTCCATACTACTATAGTATAATAGCAATTGAACCTCTATGCCAGCAACGAAAAAAAGTAATCAAAAACAGGCTCTAAAAATACACCATATTCCAGGTAAAGCAAAACATTTTGCAAAAATTACCTTTTGGTTTTTCATGGGAGCTTTTTTAGGACTTTTTCTTCTCATCAGCTTTAGTTATATTATTTTCCAACAAATATTTAGAAATGAAATCTACCCTGGTGTTTTTATTCAAGGAATGAATGTCGGTGGCAAAACGCCTGAATTTGTTGATACTTTTTTTTCTGAGAGAAACAAAAATTTAAACAAAACTACATTCACATTTATTTACCAAGATCAAATCGCAACCATTTCTGCGCAACAACTTCATTTGGGCTATGACAGCAAACTTTTAGCAGAACAAGCATTTAGCATTGGTCGCTCTCATGACGCAGTATCTAACGCAAGTATTGTCTTAGAAGGATATCTGACTGGTTTAACGCTCTCACCGGCATATACATTTTCCCAAGAAGCTCTTGCCTCTGAGCTTTCTCCAATTATTCAGAAAATAAAAGTTGACCCAGTGGACGCTGTCTTTGCATTCCAAAATGGCAAAGTGACAACGTTTCGACCATCAACGGACGGACAAGAAGTAGATATGAAACGACTCACCGATGCTGTAATATCAAAAATTCCTTTTATATTAGCAACTGACTCCCCTCAAACTTTTACCATGTATCTTCCTATTCACCAACTAAAACCTCATATTACTACTGATCAGGCAAACAACTTAGGAATCAAAGAACTGATTGGAACAGGAACTTCTCTTTTCCAACATTCAATCCCAGGAAGAATTTATAATGTGACTTTGGCTGCCAGTAGGGTTAATGGAACACTTGTAGCTCCTGGTGAGGAATTTTCATTTGCCAAAGCAGTGGGAGACGTTTCCTCTTTTACAGGATACCAACAAGCATATGTTATTCAAGATGGGAAAACTGTTCTTGGAGATGGAGGAGGAGTTTGTCAGGTATCAACAACCCTTTTTAGAGCAGCATTAAACGCCGGACTCCCTATTACAGAAAGACATGCACACGCCTACAGAGTTGGATACTATGAGGAAGATGGCCCTCCAGGCATAGACGCAACGGTTTATGTTCCCAGTATTGATTTAAAATTTAGAAATGACACCGGGCATTATATTCTTATTCAGGAGGCAATAGATCCAAGCGAGCTAAGACTTACTTTCTATATTTACGGCGTCAGTGATGGACGAACAACAAGTATGACCAATCCTGTTGTCAGCAACATTGTCCCAGCTCTTCCTACTATCTATACTGATGACCCGACGCTTCCACCAGGAACGCTCAAACAGGTTGATTTTGCGGCAAATGGAGCAACTGTTTCATTCTCTCGAACGGTAATGAAAGATGGAAAAGTATATATTTCTGATTTTTATAAATCTGTTTACCAACCATGGGCAGCAGCATACGTACGAGGACCACAATAATGATAACTATAGAACAAATTAATCAAACAATTGAACCATTAAAAAATCAACAAAAAAAGATTGTACTTGTTGGAGGCTGTTTCGATATTCTCCATATTGGCCATATTGCTCTTTTGGAAGGAGCAAGAAAAGCAGGAGACGTTTTATTTGTCATGCTTGAAAGTGATGAAACGATACAAAAAAGAAAAGGTCCCACAAGACCGCTTCATACGCAAAAACAACGAGCACGTGTACTAGAAAGCCTCAGATTTGTTGATTACGTCATAGCCCTTCCTCCTCTTGAGAACGACCAGGAGTACGATAGAGTTGTAAAAGCGCTACAACCTGATATAATTGCAACTACAAAAAGCGATCCTGGTCTCATTCATAAAGAACGAGTTGCCAGAATCACAGGTGCACAAGTAATTTTTGTAAATGAGTTTGTAGACACAATCTCATCAACAAGAAGCTTTGAAGCACTTCAGAAAGAATTATGAATACAAGAGTTATAGTAGGCATTTTAACTGTTTTCGCTATTGTTTTAGGGATAATTGTTTTTGTTAACCTTGCAGGGGATAATATCGCCTCTTTTTTCTCTCCTCTCTTTGCTCAAAAAACAACAATTACTATTGATAAACAACAGTTTTCTGCCACAGTCGTAAAATCTGAAAAAGACAAGCAAATTGGATTATCCAATAGAAAATCCCTTGCAGACAATGAAGGGATGTACTTTGTATTTGATA
>DASTLH010000013.1:0-2350 GCA_035715145.1 Patescibacteria group bacterium | reverse complement strand
AGAATGTGATCTATATTATGCCCGGCAATACGAATAATTTTTCGTTTCCCAACCAGCAGAGCATCAAGAATAAGGGTACCAATGAGAATAAAGAAAAGAATAAAACTGATTGCTTTTGCAAGAAAGATGCTGTTAACTAGGGGAGCTTGACGAATTGTTGTCAAACTTCTAAACGCTTCTTCTCCCAGGACAACAGGTTGCGTCTGAACTTGAGGCAACGGTGTTGGACTGACAACTACAGGAGCTGATGTCGGAGAGGGCTCGGTTGTTTGAGCAGCAGCTTGCTGAATAACTGGATTGTGAGTAAATGTTTTACTCCCAAACATCTGAACTATTAAAACCGTATTTGAATCTCCAGTCAATGACCCCTGAGCAACGGCAAATCCAACATCGTTATAATTAGGAGACAAAATATTTGCCCTGTGATCGGGACTGGCCATCCAGGCATTGACGGCATCTGAGGCAGTATTATATCCTCGTGCCAGATTTTCCCCAGCGTAAATATAGGTATACCCTGCACCCCGAATAAAATCCCATGGAGTTTTTCCAGAAGGGGAAACGTGTGCCCAGTAATTGTTGGCAAACATATCTGATGCTTTTCCTGCTGCAGCTTGAGAAAGTTGCGAATCTAAAACCAAAGGACCTAAATGATTTTGTAAACGCTGCTGATTGGTAAACAAAAGTAAATCTTGAGAAGAAATATTAACTGAAATTCCCAAAACAGAAGGAAGTGCTTTATGAACAAGAGAAAAAGTAAGAGACCCTGCAATAAGAAAAAGCGCAAGACCAATGAGAGTTGTGTGATGGAGCAGTTTTGCCCGCTGATTATTTGTATGATGAGGAGTAAATAAATGCCTGAGCAGATGTCTCATACAGTTAGTATAACATCAGGAGTAACGGGGCTCAACTAACGTTTTACCATCTATAATTTTTGTTTTGTTAACTGGAATTTCAAGCCCAAAAGCCAAGGCATTGGCAACAGACAAACCTACCCTCACTCCGGTAAATGACCCAGGGCCCTCTCCTACTTGTATTTCTGTGAGATCTGACAACCCTACGGAATGCTTTTCTAGAAAATCATTAATAATAGACAGCAGCAAATGAGACTGACGAGGCTGTAATGGAATAGTTTGTTGATGTTCTTTCCCATCAATAAAAAGTTTTAAAATAACTTCGGTATTATTGGTTGTATCAAGAAAAAGAATTTTCATACATTTATTTCCAATGCACCCTGACGGATAATCTTCCAAGGACTTTGAGAACAATCCAAAACTGTAGAAACGATTCCCAATTTACATTCTCCCTCTAAGGCAAAATCGACTTTTTCAATTAATTCTTTATCTAAAGCATCAAAGCTGTACGCAGTAGGTTTTCCATGGAAATTTGCAGAAGTCCCAATCAACGGAACGCCAACTTCTTCTATTAACTGACGTGCAATCTCATGATTTGGTTCTCGTACCCCAACAGTTTGTCCTTGCCCACGAACAAGCAATGGGACCTTTTCTTCATTTGCCACTAAAACTAGCGTTAACCCTCCTGGCCAATACCGATTGATTAGCTGCGTAACCTCCTCATTAATTCCGACTACATATTTTTTAGCCATTTCAATCCCTGAAACAAGTACTGGAACCGCATGATTTTCAGAACGATGTTTGAGAGAAAATAATCTTTCTACAGCTTTCTCATTATCAATTCGACACCCTAAAGCAAAAGCAGTATCAGTAGGAAATATTCCGACTCCTCCACTTTTTAAAATTTCAGCAGCATTTTTTATATCATTCATATTTTTTAATTTCTATTTTTCTGCTATTTTCTGAAATCCATGTGCAAGAAATTTCAGTATATTTTTTAGGTATTAAATTTCCTAATTTTTCGGGCCACTCTATTGCTAGAATAGCATGTTTATCTTCAAATAGCTGCAAGAGTCCAAGCCCTTCTATATCCTGTTGGGAAGTCATTCTATACAAATCTATGTGATAAAACATATTTTCCTGCAACTCATAACTTCTCATAACAATAAAAGTTGGAGAAATAATCCTTCGTTTTATTCCCAACCCATTTGCCAAACCTTGTACAAATGTCGTTTTACCAGCACCCAAATCTCCCTTTAAGAGAATTATATCTCCTCCTACAAGTTTTTTTGCAAATTCTTCTGCAATGAGCTGCGTTTGCGCACTGCTTTGAGTTATAAATGTTGTTGTTTGTACTTTTTCCATTGGAAGAAGAGTAGTATACCACAGCTGATAAACAAAATTCCTCCCCCACTCAAAAAAATAAGCTGGAGAACATTTGGTTTTGAAGACGCTCCTAAAACTTCTGTTTTGAGAGAGGGTTTTACAGGTGTTAGACT
>DASTLH010000012.1:0-16252 GCA_035715145.1 Patescibacteria group bacterium | reverse complement strand
AAACAATAGTCGCGTCTAAAAGCGACAGCGATTTTTCATCAATAGCTAAGTCCCCATTGACTAAAATGTCTGTTTCAAGTAAAGAAATTACTCGTATATTTTTATTACTCTCTTTTAGTTGTTCGATATAGTGTTGGCGTTTTGCCAAGATATCATACATTTGTGTTTTTGTGTGTTTTGAGACACTGGGGTTATGCTCAGAAAACGCGAGATACTCATATCCAAGACTCTTTGCATGGGTTAGCATTTCTTGCATTGAATTTGCCCCCATATCATGAGAAGGCTCTATAGGGTAGCTAGAGTGGATATGGAAATCTCCTAGAATATCTTTAAGTTCAACTAATTTGGGAAGGGAATGGGTAAGTGCTTTTTCAATTTCACCAACGTCTTCTCGAAGTTCTGGAGGGATCCAGTCCATGCCAAGACGGTTGTAAAAAGCTTTTTCTGTTTTAAATTGTTCTCGAGGAGAAGAAGGGGTTTTCATATTTTTTATACCGTATTCAGACAGGGAAAGATGAAGTTTTTTAAGTGCATAATCACGCAAATGGACATTGTGATTTTTACTTCCTGAAAAATGTTGGAGAAGAGAACCCCAGCTTGCGACCGGTTGAGTCATTAAGTCTACTTGCTGACCTCCTGTGGTAAGAAGCGAAGCAGTGGCTGGGCCTTGCTCGATAATTCTAGATTTATATGGATAGGCAACAAAATGTTCTATGACTTCTTTGGGGTTTTCTGTGGCAACAGCAATATCAACGTCTCCAACCGTTGTTTTATGTCTCCTTAAGCTGCCAAGGGGTTCTGCCTCAACAACAGCTGGAGATTGTTTAAGGTATGCAACTAAGTTTTCTGCCAACTCGGCAGCAAATGGTAAAAGCATTCGGGTTGTTTTGCCAGCACCTTTGCCAAATTCTGAAATTGCCCGCATCATATCAGATTGGGATTTTTCTCCAAAACCTTCAATATCAGCTATCTTTCCTTCTTTTGCCAGTCTTTCTACATCTTTAATAACAGTTTTGGGATTATCCAAATTAAATAAAGAAACAAGTTTAAATGCTTTTTTGGGGCCAAAAGAGGGAATATCAAGAAGAGGAAACACAGCTGGAGGAATGTCTTTCATAACCGTTTGGAAATGTTTGACAGAGCCTGTTTCTATAAGTTCTGAGAGATGCTGTTGCATGGCTGTCCCAACACCTGAAATTTCACTGAGTTTGCCTTCTTTGTACAAGTCTGCAACCTGCATAGACATTGAGGCAATCGAATCTGCTGCTTTTTGATAGGCAATAATCTGAAAGCGGTATTTTTTTTCGTCCTTCATTGCAAATGAAGCTGCTACCTGACGAAGCAGTTTTGCAATCTGATCATTTGTCATACCCTGAGCATAGCAAAGGATTGAAGAGAAGACAAATATTTGTTACAATCTTTACGCGCCAAAAGATATTGTCGCTTTTGGGGTTGTAGCTCAGTTGGTTAGAGCGCCTCCCTGTCACGGAGGAGGTCGCGGGTTCGAGTCCCGTCAATCCCGCCAGAAAAGGTCCAGCTTATGCTGGATTTTTTTGTGGAAAAAAGGACAAACCCCTTGCATTTTTTAAAGTGCGTGTCTATACTCTAGCTAATCTGCCTATGTCCTAAACATATGGCGCGCAAAAAAATTACACCTAAAAAACAAAAAGTATCTCCAAAAGAAGTAAAAAAAGCTCCTGTTGTCCATCCACTTAGTTATCCACTGCAATGGGTTGAATCATACACCAGTCTTTTAATGGGAATTGTTGTTGTGATTGTTGTTGTTTTGTTTGCTGTTTCTCTGATTCGAAGTGCTCATCATTTGCAGGACACCAGCTCTATTAAAATAGGACCAAGTGCTATTCCTACTCAGACTGTTTTAACTCCAACACCAGCAGTTGAAAAAACCTATACCGTACAAGCAGGAGATGATTTATGGAGTATTGCTGAAAAATTGTTTAAATCAGGCTACAATTGGGTAGATTTAGCAAGAGCCAACAACATTTCAGACCCGGGAGTAATTTATGCCGGAACAAAATTAGTTATCCCAACAATTACTCCTGCGCCATCAACTGTTCCAGCTCAAAGTGAATTAGGCCAGATCACTCAAAAAATGCAGCCAGAATCAATTATTGGCAAAACCTATACTGTGCAAGCAGGAGATGATTTGTGGAGTATTGCTGTGAGGGCGTATGCTGATGGGTATAAATGGGGAGATATCGCTCGTATTAATAATTTGGCAGATCCAAGTGTGATTCACTCCGGAAACGTTTTAATAATTCCCAGATAATAGTGACATTACCTCCAAACAGTTGGGAAAATATTTGTTCTCTTAAGGTGTTTTTCTCCATTGATAACAACCATTTCGTGAAGAAATACTGTTCCGTTTTCAATATCTATAACAGTGTGAGTTTGACGGGGAAGAAGGGAATGAAGGTTTTCTGTCTCTCCAGTAGCTTTTAGTGCATGTCTTATGGGAATATCTGATTCTACTCCGCGCTCATCTGGATGGACCCCTGTTCCAAATTCATAGGTGCTTACGGGAAGCCAGTTTGGGTATTGTCTGTCACGTCTTCTTGGATCTTCAGGCTTGTCTAAAACTCTGGACATTTCTCCAACAAGTGCGTCAAAAAAAACTTGCCTTGATGCCTCGGGAACAAAACCAGCCCAAAATGTCGCTGCTGTGTGAATAAGAGGGAGATTACGTTCAGAAAGAGGGTGTTCTGTTGGATGATGAGAAATGTTTTCTGTCATACTTGGCACACTATAACAAAAATTTATTAGATTTCCTATCTCTATGTTACAATACTCCTACGCGGGCGTAGTTCACTGGTAGAATGTCTCCTTCCCAAGGAGAAGGCAGTGGGTCCGATTCCCATCGCCCGCTCACCACATGACGGATAAAGACTACTTACAACTGGCAATAGAAAATTCAAAAAAATCCATGCAAGAGGGAAATTTCCCAGCAGGAGCAGTTGTTGTTAAAGACGGGAAGATTATTGCCTCAGAAGTGAGTTCTCCTTATCCTAATTTATTTCACGCAGACTCAAAAGCCGTCACAACAGCTTTTGAAAAAGTCGGACCATTACAGGGCGCAACATTGTATATTGGTTTGGAATGTTGTCTTATGTGTACTGGTGTTGCGTACTGGTCTGGTATTGAAAAAGTTGTTTATGCAGTTTCAAAAAAAGAGGTTTCAAGCACCTATTATGAAACTTCCGAAGATACAACAGAGTTGGTGAAGAAATTTAATCATTTCATTTCTTTTATTCATGTGCCAGAATTAGCAAAAGAAGCATTGGAAATTGTTCACGAGTGGGAACAAAAAAACGGATTATAACTATGGTGATACCAACAAAAAAATTACAAAATGGGTTTGAAATGCCGGTTTTTGGACTAGGAACATGGCAAATGGGTGGACGGCATGAGCATGACCTAAATAATAATGATGATGCAGATATTGCAGCAGTACGACAAGCACTTGATGCCGGAATTACTCATATTGATACGGCAGAAAGTTATGCCCAAGGATATGCAGAAGTTTTGGTTGGAAAAGCAATCAAGCCCTACGATCGCTCAAAAATATTTCTTGCATCAAAAGCTCATCAAGAAAATTTATCCTACGAAAGAATAATCCATTCTGCAAAAGAAAGCTTAAAAAGACTTCAGACAGATTATTTAGATTTGTATTATGCTCATCGTTTTAATCCCGATATTCCTCTTAAAGAAACAATGCGGGGTATGGACAGCTTAGTTGAAGAAGGGTTGATTCGTCATATTGCCGTGAGTAATTTTACTGTTGAGCAGTGTAAAGAGGCTCAGTCTTATACCAAGCATAAAATAGTTGCCAACCAACTCCATTTAAATCTTCAATATAGAGAAGCAGAAAGAAAGGGTCTTGTTGAGTATTGTCAGCAAAACGATATTTTCTTTGTTGCGTGGCGACCTCTTCAAAAAGGAATGCTTTTAGAAGAAAAGAGTGGAGTACTTTTTGAAATGATGCAGAAATACAAAAAAACAGCTGCACAGATTGCCATTAATTGGCTTATCTCTCAAAAAAATATGGTCACTCTGTCTAAAATGGGATCAAAAGAACATCTGAAAGAAAATCTTGGAGCACTTGGGTGGGAAATGGAAAAAGAAGATATTGCTCGACTTGATAAAGAGTTCCCCAATCAGCAGGATATTTCTGACGCAGTTCCTCTTATCTGATTGCATTCTAAGAAATTGATTGTTACCATCTACTCATGTGGTTTTTCCTTGCTTTGGCGTCTGCATTTTTTTACTCATTTCGGGGAATTGGAGAAAAAAGAATTATTTCCAAGGTAAACACTTTTATTTTGGGGGCTGCAGTGAGATTATTTGCTTTGCCTTTTTTTGTTCTCCCTTTTTTCTTTAGACCACAGCTTGCATTACCTCTTCATCATTTGGATAGTACCTTTTGGGTGGTTGTAGCTATAGTTTCTCTCATCAATACCCCCTTGGAAGCATTTTGCTATTACGAAGCATTAAAAAGAGAAGAAGTCACCTTAGTTTTGCCGATTTTGACTCTTGGACCAGTTCTGACTGTTTTATTTGCCTCTGTATTTTTGCATGAGTTGCCTACGTTTTTGGGAGTAGCAGGGGTTCTTTTTGTGGTTTTGGGAATATACGCATTAAAACTTTCCCAGGCAAAAGAAGGACTTTTGGAGCCTCTTAAAGTTTTACATAAAAATACTGCTGTGAGATTAATGCTTGTCGTTGTGTTGTCACAGGGAATTTCTAGTCTTTTTGATAAAGTTGGTGTGGTTCATTCAAATGCATATGTCTATGCGCTTATCAATTATGTGGGAGTTTCTCTTGTTTTGGTAGGCATTGCTATCTTTAAAGCGTTTGATCAACTCAAACAGTTTTTTACCTATGCAAAGTACTTTTTTATTCTCGGTTTTATTGTTGCAGGTTACACGCTTTTTTATTATGTGGCACTTGAAACAGGGTTTGCTGGATATGTGAGTGCAATTAAAAGTGCATCACTTTTGTTTACCATGTTGATGGGTATTCTTTTCTTAAAAGAGAAAGATGGAAAGCAAAAGATTTTATCTGGAATTTTAATTGTGATAGGGCTTATTCTTCTCAAAATCTTCGGGTAAACCTATCTTTAAAATACTTATTGACAAGATAGTTCAAGGGACTATAATAGCTCACATGGCAAATAAAACAGAGCAAGCTTCAAAATTCGGCATTGGAACAGTCGCTACAGGGGCTGAAACATTTGCTGGTGTCGCATTAACTCCTCTTAAGGCATATTTTCACGGAATTCCTGCAGCAATCGATCAAGTGAAAACAATTGCAGCTTCTGTTCAAGATAAACCAGACCAACAATCTAGTTCTCTTGCCCATCGTTTGGTTAATTGGGCACAAGTTGATACTGCTTATGATCTTGATCAAAAAAATTCAGATCTTAGCTCACATATTTTGACAGGGAATGAAGCAACGTTAGTTAGTAATATTCGCAAGGCACGAGACGCACAAAATGCAGTTCTTCTTAATCCTCCCGTAAGAGCTGATGGGAAGAAAAGTCCTGTTTTGACTCCCACAGTACTTGAAAATATGTATATTGCAGCAAATAATGCTCCTCTTACTCCACAACAGGATGTTGCTATGCAACTTGGACCAACCGGACAGGCAGCCATTCATGAAGCAGCAGTTTTAGATGATAGTCAAAATATACAATTAGCTCCAAGAAAAGTGCTCAATCTTTCAGATGATATTCGTACAGACCGTATGTCTCTTCGTGGCGCTTTAGACAGAACAATTGAAGGGACAAATCAAACAAGAAGAGAAGCAGTGTTACAGGGTTTGAGAAATGCAGCAAGAGAGCAAGGGGGAGAGGCAGTACTGGCACAAGTTCAGCAAAGACTTGATGGGTATTATTCAGAAATTTCTAGAGATTTGAATGCAAGACTTTCAGCCGATCATAAAGAATTTACAAAAACTCTTGGATATACATTAAGAAATATGGTGATTCTTGGACTCGGAGCAGAAGCAGGAACAATAATTCCAGCAATTAACGGACCTGTGAGTGCTTTTTTACAAAATGCTATTGGTGAGCATATTGATGTAGCCGGAATTATCAATACACTTGCTTCATTTGTCGGTGTAGATACTTCTATTAGCTCAAATGTAGCAAGTCATAATTGGATACTCATTCTTGGTGGCGTGTTAACAGCAGGTGCATTAGCAATGGGAATTGCAGATTCCGGAGCAACCATGATTGCCAACCTGGTTCAGCAGAGTAAACTTCGATGGAGATTGAGTGGAGACAAACGGGAAAGTAAACGAGAGATGAAAGCTTTGAGACAATCCTATATCGAAGACGGCATTATCCCAAGACCTACACGGTTGAGAGATTTGCCAGGGACATGGGTAAATAACCTCAGACGTTCAGCATGAACATTCTGCAACAATTTAGTTTTTTTGCATCCTCAATTCTCACTCTCGTTGGATTTTCACAAGAACAGGTAAAAGAAAATACAAATCAACTGCTTTTAGCGCTTATTAAAAAGACTCTGGTTGATAATCTTGATACCCTTTCTGAGGAAGAAGAAAAACAACTTATAGAAAAATTGAAAGAGTCAACTTCTTTAGAAATGCTTGAGCCGATACTCAAAGATGCTTTTATGGAAGAATCATATCTGAATCTTTTTAAAAAAAACGCTCAAACAATTCTTCATCAATTTTCTCAAAAAGTGATTCCTTCAGTGGATAGTGAAAAAGTTTTAGAGATTTCAGAACTTCTCAAAAACGCTGATGAGTATTTCAGCATAAAAACTCAAAACTAATGGTAGTTGACGAAGTGATTATTTTGAGATAATATAAATCGTGCTCCATAGCAAATCGAAAAAAACAAAATATATTTTTGTTTCCGGAGGACTTATATCCGGAATAGGAAAGGGGACAACTGCCTCCTCGATTGCTCTTCTCCTCAAAAATTCAGGATATAATATCCAACCCATTAAATTTGAGAACTATCTTAATTTAGATGCTGGAACAATTAACCCCATAGAACACGGTGATCCATTCCTTTGCGAAGACGGAACAGAAGGAGATATGGATATTGGAACCTATGAAAAATTCCTCAACGAAGACATGGGCAAGGATAATTTTGTCACCATGGGAAGAATCTATCAGACTGTTATTGAGAAAGAGAGACGATTTGAATATAACGGAGAAGACGTTGAGGCTATTCCTCATATTACCGATGAGATTACCAGACGAATTCAAGAGCTTGCAGGCAAAACAAACGCAGATATCATCATTATAGAACTTGGTGGAACCGCTGGAGAGTATCAAAACATTTTTTACTATGAAGCTTCCCGCATCATGACTCTTAAAAATCCAGAAGACGTTATTCATATTCATGTGAGCTATGTACCAACTCCTGCTCATTTGGGAGAGCCAAAAACCAAGCCAACACAATTGTCTGTAAGGACACTTAATTCTATGGGAATTCAGCCGGATTTTATTGTTGCCAGATCTGAAAAATTCTTAGACCAAAGACGCCGAGACAGATTTGCGCTGTTTTGTAACATGCGAGAGGGAAATATTATCTCAAATCCTGATTTAAAATCTGCCTATGAGATTCCATTGGTACTTCATGAGCAGGAGCTTGAGAAAAAAATTCTCAAAAAATTAGGACTTGAGGTACGTGATGCAGATATGCGGGCATGGAAAAAACTTGTTAAGAGAATTGAGGCTCCAAAAGAAAAAACACTGGAGATTGCTATCGTTGGAAAGTATTTTGGAACAGGTGATTATCAACTCAGAGATTCGTATGCCGCTCTTTTTGACGCAATTGATCATGCAAGTTGGGAAAATGGTGTTGCTATAAAAACACGATGGGTAAGTGCTCAGGAAGTAGAGAAAAAAGGTGCACAGATGGTCATTGGTACTCCAGATGGAATAATTGTGCCAATTGGCTGGGGTGAACGAGGTGCTGAGGGAATGATTGCTGCTGCAACCTATGCCCGGGAGAAGAAAATTCCATATCTAGGATTGTGTTATGGAATGCAGCTTGCCTGTGTAGCGTTTGCCCGCTCAGTTATTGGCTGGAAAGATGCCAACACCGAGGAAAATGATAAAAAAACTCCTCATAAAGTAATTCATATTATTCCTTCTCAAAAAGAGTTAATGGAAAGACGTGCCTATGGAGGAACAATGCGTCTTGGTGGGTGGGAAGCAATTGTTAAAAAAGGAACGCAAGCATTTGAATATTACAAAAAATATGGTGGGCCAATTGATTCTAAAACTGGCCTTACCAGTGAAAGACACAGGCACCGATATGAATTTAATGATGAGTTTACAAAAGAATTTGAAAAAGCAGGATTGATTATTTCTGCTCGCTCGGTTGTAGAAAATCTGGCAGAGATAGTTGAGCTGCCAAAAGAGGTTCATCCGTTCTATCTTGGGACGCAGGGTCACCCAGAATATAAAAGCAGACCGCTTCACCCTCATCCGTTGTTTATTGCCTTCCTAAAAGCCTGCGCAAAAGAATAAGTCTCCTGATTGAGATTTTTAGAAATCTGCGCTATAATAGAGCTATGATAACAGCAATTACTTTCGTTCCTGGCGACATTGTAAAAGTGTACCAGAAAATTCAAGAAGGAGAAAAAACTCGTACTCAGATTTTTGAGGGAACTGTTTTGGCAATTCGAGGCAGAGGCGAAAATAAAACTTTCCATGTTCAAAAAATGGTAGGAGAAATTGCTGTTGAGCGTATTTGGCCAATCGGTTCACCTCTTATTGAAAAGGTAGAAGTAAAAGCTCACGCTAAAAAAAGAGTAAAAAGAGCAAAATTATATAACCTCCAGAAGCCTCGACCAGTTGTTCATTAATCTTCTTAGTTTCTTTTATATACACTTACCAAAAGATCTGTTGGTTTTGCGTGAAGAATTGCTTCTACAATACTTGAAATAAAAGTTCCAATTGCAGGGATTTCTCCTTCTTCTTTTGGATCTTCTTCTGGGGTAAATGTTACGGCTTTGACTTTTGCTTTATTTTCATCTGTTCGTCTTGTCTCTCTAGGAAGCACTGTGGCAAATCGAAGCTGTGGCTGTCCATCTTCAAACCCAAAGCGCATTGATGCTCTGAGCCCATCTGGCAGCGGTGCAGCAATAACCCATGTGGCATTAGGGTCTGTCAAAAGAGGAGCTTCATTTTGATCTGTTGCAATTACTCCAAGAGATTTATACGTTCGTGCTTGAAAAAATGCTTGCTTAATGTCTCCTAAAAGAAATGGAGAAATATCTCCTCTGTCTACTAAATTAAAATGGACTGGAACGAGTTCTATCATGTGGCAAAGTATAGCAAATAGAGCCCAGACTATCAACTATAAGACGTATTCTGTGTGATACACTGGTAGTATGAATGTTGTTAATCCTATTGGAAAAGCGGGAGAAAATATTGCTGCAGAATATTTAAAAAAACACGGATATAAAATTTTAGAGCGTAATTTTCAAGGGAAACAGGGTGAAATAGATATTATTTCAATAAAAGATAATGTGTTGGTATTTGTTGAAGTCAAAACCAGACGTTCAGTTCAATTTGGCACTCCTCTTGAGGCAATTCGGCATGCAAAACTTGATGCTATTCTTCTGACTGCTGGATATTACACAGCAACTCATCATAATCTCCCCAGTCAACAAAGAATTGACGCAATTGCGGTAATTCTTGATGAAAAACTAACTCCAATTTCTGTTGAACACATGGAAAATATCAGTGGATTCTAGCTTCTTTCTTTGAGGGCTCTAATTCTATCTCGTAGTAGCGCTGCTGTTTCAAAATCCAATTCTTTTGCTGCGTTTTGCATTTCTTTTCTGAGTCGTTTTATCACTGCGTCTTTTTCATCTGGTAAAAGTACTTCTTTCTTTTCAAATTCTAAGAGGACATCAATTGATTTCGCATATGATTCTACTGACTGATCTTCTTCTATAAGACGAGCTCTAATGCTTTTCTCAATTTGTGTGGGAGTAATGTTGTGTTTTTCGTTATAAGCAATTTGCTTTTCCCGTCGTCTTTCTACCTCTTTCATCGCAAAATCCATAGATTTTGTTATAACATCAGCATATAAAATAACTTCTGAATCAATGTTTCGGGCTGCGCGGCCCATGGTTTGGATAAGAGAAGTTCTGCTTCTGAGAAATCCTTCTTTGTCTGCGTCAAGAATTGCCACCAATGCCACTTCTGGCAAGTCTAGACCCTCTCTGAGAAGATTTATTCCCACAATCACATCAATATCGCCATGTCGCAGTCTATCCAAGATATCTTGTCTTTCAAGCGTTTCAATATCTGAGTGAAGATAGGTAACTTTGACACCATTTTCTTCAAGATAGGAAGTGAGTTCTTCTGACATCCGTTTGGTAAGGGTTGTAACCAGCACTCGTTGTTTTTTCTCTACCCGTTTTTGAATTTCTGTCATCAAATCCTGAATTTGGCCTTTTGTTGGTTTGACTACTACTTGAGGGTCTATAATGCCTGTTGGTCTAATAAGCTGTTCGGCAATGGTGTCTTTGCCCTCTGTGGTTGCAAGGCTGAGTTCGTATTCATCAGGAGTAGCTGAAACATAGACAGTTTGGTGAATTCTCCTCATAAATTCATCAAACTTTAATGGTCTATTGTCCAGTGCAGAGGGAAGTCGAAATCCATAGTCAACAAGTGTTTCTTTTCTGGCTCTGTCGCCGTTGTACATGCCTCGAATTTGTGGAAGAGTAATATGGGATTCATCTACCAGTAATAACCAGTCTTTTGAGCACGCATCAAAATAATCGAGAAGTGTGTAAGGAGGTTCTCCTGGTTTTCTGCCATCAAAGTAGCTTGAATAATTTTCAATTCCGTTTACATAACCCACTTCCCGAATCATTTCCAAGTCATAGGTAGTTCTTTGTCTAATTCTTTGTGCTTCTGCAAGTTTGCCAGCATCTGTGAGTTTTTTTACCTGCTTTTCCATATCTTCTCTAATTTTTGGAAAAACATTGTCATAGGTACTTGGGTCTGTCATATAATGTTTGGACGGGTAAATAATGGTTGCGTGAAGTATTTGAATAGTGTCACCAGTTGTTGGGTCAAATTCAGACAAGCCAACTAAATGCCCATTAGCAACATCAATGCGCATGCCAAAGTCTGAGTATGCAGGGAATAAATCTATAGACTCTCCTCTGACGCGAAAGGTTCCTCGTTTGAATCCGTACTCATAGCGCTCGTACTGTAAGTCTGCTAATCGCACCATAATATCTCGTTGTCCTATTTTCATGCCTGGCTTTAATTCCAAAACAAATTTTCCGTATTCAATAGGAGAGCCAATGTTATAAATACAAGATACTGAGGCAACAACAATAACGTCTTTTCTGGTTAAAAGATTGGCTGTTGCCGAGAGGCGAAGTTTGTCAATTTCTTCATTTATTTGTGATTCTTTTTCTATGTAGGTATCCGTTGTGGGAATGTATGCTTCTGGCTGATAATAATCATAGTATGAAACAAAATAAGACACGGCATTGTTGGGGAAAAATTCTCTAAACTCCTGATAGAGTTGTCCAGCAAGCGTTTTGTTGTGAGAAATAATAAGTGTTGGTCTTTGGACTTTTTCTATTACTGAGGCCATAGTGAAGGTTTTTCCACTGCCGGTGACTCCCAGTAATACTTGGCTTTTATTTCCTTTTCCCAGAGAACTGGTAAGTGTTTCTATTGCCTGTGGTTGATCTCCACTTGGATTAAATCGAGAAGTTAATTGGAATTTCACTAGCCTATTTTACCATAAAGAGGCCACAACTTCAGTTTTGATCACATAACGTTCTTCTTTGTATTAGTCTGATCGATTGACAAAAATACACGAAACTTCGTACTATGATTTTATACGAAATATGCCAGGAGTATTATATAAAAAAGAAAGAGAAGTTTTAGAGTTTTTGGTTCAGTTCCAGAATAAAAATGGATACTCTCCAACACTTGGTGAAATTGCAAAAGCTACAGGACACAGAAGCAATTCTACCATTCACAGTCTAATCCGTTCTTTAGTTGATAAAGGCTACGTGCAAAAAGTAGAAGGAAATGCGCGGGTCTTAAAAGTTATTGACCAAAAGATTACTTCGACCATGAGTGGAACAGAGCCGTCAGTAGAACTTCCTTTAATGGGTTTTATTGCAGCAGGAAAACCACTTGAGCCTCATACTGACGTAAATGCAACATTTCAGGTCTCAGCATCCATGCTCTCAGGCCAAAAAACAGCATACGTCTTACAAGTAAAAGGAGAATCTCTTATTGAAGACGGAATTCTTGATGGAGATTTTGTGATTATTGAAAAAGATAAAGAAGTTCACAATGGTGATATTGTTGTTGCGTTAGTTGATGATAATTTAGCAACACTGAAAAAATTCTATAAAGAAGAAGGACGAGTTGTCTTAAAGCCAGCTAATTCTACAATGCAGCCTATCTATCCAACACAGCTGACAATTCAAGGAAGAGTTGTGGGACTGGTGAGACGATTTAGTTAAGACCCTTCAAAAAGAAGATTATTTCCCCAGTTTTACAATTTTTAATTTGTGATTGATATACCAAAGGATTCCCAAAACAGCTACAACACCAATTGCTAATTCAAACTTTCTAAAAATTGGTTCCAGACTATTCCATTTGCTGCCCAAAGCAAAGCCAATATAAGTAAATGTTCCACACCAGATGATAGAACCAATGGTTGTTAGAGCTAGGGCTTTGCCAAATGGCACTTCTGAAAGTCCTGCAGGCAGACCAATAATGGTTCTAAATCCTGGGAGAAGCTTGGCAATAAAAATAATAATTGTCCCTTTTTTTGAAAACCAGTTCATGACTGTGTTGTATTCATGTCTACTGATAAGTAAAAATTTCCCGTATTTATCCAGATATTTTAAGATAATTGTTTCTTCTACGTAGTAGCCAAGAGCGTACAGGAGCATCGTGCCTAAAATATCGCCAAAAGCTCCAGCTGCAATAACTAATGGAAGAATAAATGTACCTTTTTGAGCTAAAAACCCGGCAAATGGAAGGGTAATTTCTGAGGGAATTGGAATAAGACATGCTTCCAGTGTCATCAAAAGTGCTACACCAAGATAGCCTGCTGTTTGAATTAGATGTATAATAACTCCAGATAATTGCGAAAGCATTTTTATATTATATGGGAACTCTTTATGTTGTTGCAACACCTATTGGCAACTTAGACGATATTAGCCTTCGGGCAATCAGAACGCTTTTTACCTCTGACGTGATTGCTTGTGAGGATACAAGACGGGCTGGGCTTCTTTTGAGTGAACTTCAGAAAAAGGTAGATACGCATATTACCCAAAAACCTCGTTTGATTTCTTTTTATGACCAAGTAGAGTCTGAAAAAATTGAAGAGGTTATTGAGTTGCTTGAGTCTGGTTTATCAGTTGCGCTTATTTCTGATGCGGGAACTCCTACCATCTCAGATCCTGGTTTTAAATTAGTGAGAGCATGTAGAGAGAAAGGAATTTTGGTAAAAGCTGTTCCTGGGCCATCTGCCAGCGTTACAGCACTTTCTGTGAGTGGGTTACCAACAGATAAATTTTTATTTTTGGGATATCCACCTCATAAAAAGGGGCATAGAAGCGAATTTTGGGAGAATATAAAAAAAAGCGCAGAAAGTTTTAAAACAACAGTAATTCTTTATGAAGCACCTCATAAGTTGCTTGGAACTCTTACTGAAATGGAACAAATATTTGGTGATAAAGAAATTGTAATTTTGCGAGAACTCACTAAAATCTATGAAGAATACAAAAAAGGGAAAATAAGTGATATAAAAAAATACTTCTCTGCAAAAGAGCCAAAGGGGGAATTTGTTCTCTTACTTTCTTCAGAATCTCTCTAAATTATTTTGTCAAAAGTTTTTCTATAGCTAATAATCTATTATACTTTGCAACGCGTTCTCCTCTGGCAGGTGCGCCAAATTTGCAATATTCAGCTTGGACTGCCACTGCAAGATCAGCAATAAAATCATCATCGGTTTCCCCACTTCTGTGAGAAACAATGACTTTAAGGTGATTCTCTTGAGCCGACTTAACAACAGAAAGAGTTTCTGTGAGTGTGCCGATTTGGTTGGGTTTAATAATTACCGCTGTTATTGCTTTTTGTTCAAGTGCTAATGCAAGCCGGTATGGGTTGGTAGAAACGTTATCATCTCCTACAATCATAAGTTGTCCTGAAAGCGCTGACATTAATTCTTTCCAGCCTGCCCAGTCATCTTCTGCCAAACCGTCTTCAATGTATAAAAGAGGGAATTCATCTTTTAATTTTGCATAATACTCTACCATTTGGCTTGAAGAAAGAGATGTAGGTTTGTCTCTGAGATAATATTTTCCGTCTTTAAAAAATGATGCTGATGCTGCATCAAGCCCTAAAAATGCATCAAACCCAAGTCGTACTCCTGCACTTTCTGCTGCCTCAACTAAGAGAGAAAATCCGTGGTGATTACTTTCCAGTTTTGGACTAAACCCTCCTTCATCTCCAACAAGTGTAGAAAGATTGTTGGTAGTTAAAATGGAGGCTAAATTGTGATAGACTGCAACTCCCATTTCTAGTGACTGACTAAAGGTTTGAGATGTTGCTGGAACAAGCATAAATTCCTGAAAATCAAGACTGCCCAACGCATGTTTGCCTCCATTAATTTCGTTAAATAGGGGAGTTGGAAGTCGTTTTATTTGTGTTTTGGTGATTCGAGACAAATAGTCATACAATTGTAATCCTTCTGACAGGGCGGCAGCGCGTGCGACAGCAAGTGATACTGGTAAGAGTGCATTTGCTCCCAAAATATGTTTGTCCGGTGTTCCATCAAGTGAAAGGAGTGTTTCATCAATTTCTTGCTGCTTTGTTACGTCCATGCCTGTAAGTTTTTCAGAGATAGTGGTGGAAATTGTAGCAACTGCTTTTTTTACGCCTTGGCCTCTAAAGTGAAGTTTGTCTTCATCATGGATTTCTTTTGCTTCATAACTACTCACCGATGTCCCAGAGGGAGTGGAAGCACTCACCAATAGGCCATTTTGAAGCATAATTGTTGCCTCAACTGCAGGATTGCCTTTCGCATTGAGAATTTGTCGAGCTGTAATAGATTTTATCGTTGCCATATTTAGGAGATTAATTTCTTTTCAAGATGAGAAATAATTTCTCGAGTGCTGTCTATAACATCTGGGGAAACAGAAACACTGGTTATTCCCCAGGAGACAAGTTTTTCAAGAAGCTCAGGATATTGCGATGGAGCCTGTCCACAAAGGGAGGACGTAATTTTGTATTTATGGCAGGTTTTAATAACATGTTCCAGAGCCCATAAAACCGCTGGATTTTGTTCATTAAATTCACGGGCAACTTCATTGTTGTCTCTATCTGTTCCTAAAATAAGCATGGTTAAGTCATTTGAGCCAATGGAGACTCCATCAATACCGGTTTCAATAAATTGGTCAAGTAAAATAACGTTTGACGGGATTTCACACATCATCCAGAGTTTAAATGAAGGAGATCGGTACAACCCTGCAGCGGAAATAATTTTCTTAACATCTTCGAGCTCTTTGACTGTTCTGACAAAGGGAAGCATCAGCCAGAGGTTTTTATAGCCCATTTTATTTCGTACTTGTTTGATTGCTTCTAGCTCCAAATCAAATACCTCAGGATCATTGATATATCTGAATGCGCCTCTATAGCCAAGCATTGGATTGGGTTCTTCAGGCTCAAATTCTGCACCACCAATAAGATGTCGATACTCATTTGTTTTTAAATCTGATGCTCTATACACAACAGGTCTTGGAGAAAATGAGGCACAAAATTTTGCAATGTCTGCGGCTAGTCTATCGATAAATTCTTTTCGTTTTCCATCTCGTATCATTTTTTTTGGGTGAACGCCGATTCCTGCCATCATAAATTCAGCTCGCAAAAGTCCAACGCCATCGACATGGTGTTTGGCTACCCTTTCTGCAAATTCTGGTTCTGCTAAATTAACATACACTTTTGTTGCTGTTTGGATATTGTTTGAAGAAACAACACTTGCAGCTTGAGTAAACGTTCCTCCTTTATAAATTTCTCCTTTGCTGCCGTTAACTGTTACAATTTCTCCATCTTTTAAGGTAGTTGTTGCTTTGAGAGTTCCCACAACAGCAGGAATGCCAATTTCTCGAGAAACAATAGCTGCATGAGATGTTCGTCCGCCTTTATCAGTAATAATGGCCACAGCTTTCTTCATTGCAGG
>DASTLH010000011.1:0-2953 GCA_035715145.1 Patescibacteria group bacterium | reverse complement strand
TGTTGTTCAACACTAGCAAAGAAGGAGTCAAAATCAATGTGGAGAATAATTCTGGGCATACTCTGACTATAATAAAAAAATATACGAACAGTAAAGAGATCAAAAACTATCTCTTTTTATCAAAATTATTAGAGGCCGTAGGAAGAAAGAGGAAGATTTCCAACATGAATTCGTCTGAGCGCATAAATGTAGCTATCACACTGCCACATGCCACCAATAGTTGAATATGCTCCTAAAAACCCATCAGAGCTCAACTCTTGGGTTACACGTGGATTGTTGTATCCTGCGCCATAGGGATAGGCAAATACTATCTGCTTTTGCCCAATGTTTGTTTCAAGCTGTTGTTTTCCCAGGGTAATTTCAGTTTGATCCTTCTGAGCAGTTCCACTTCCCATGGAATAATGCGACCACGTATGATCGAAGGTAAAGATAAGACCACTTCCAACCATTTGCTTGAGCTCGTCCCAGGTGTAGTAGGTATTATTTCCAACCCCTCCCAAAAGGCCCGTTGCTACCATAAGATTAGCAATAATATGGTATTTCTGGAAAACAGGATATGCGTAGTCAAAATTATCTTGATATCCATCATCAAGCGTAACCACAATACTTTTTGCAGGAACACCTGTGTGGTTTTTTAAGGCTAAAACAAGCTGTTCTGCTGTAATTGGCGTATAACCATGGCTCACCACATAATTCATTTGCTGATCAAAGTATGCTGGATCTACGGTGAGTCCTGTTTGACCTCTTTGCACAGCAACTGCCTCAGGTTGGACGTGATGGTACATCAAAACAGGGACAAAAAGACAGTACCCTTGTGGTTTTCCAGATCCAGAAGGAGTAGGACTCGGCATGCCTAATTCAGAATAAGAAGGAACACTGGATTGCCCAGGAGTAAATTTTTGTGCTTGCGTCTGCGCTACAAGAGGAAGTATAAGTGGCTTTTGAGAAAACGCCCAAAGGTAAAAGACTCTTCCAGACAAAAATGCAAAAAAAGCAAAAACAAAAAGAAGAGAAAGAGTGAGAATAGATGGCCTCTTCATAGGTTCAATTATATCAAAATTCTATCCTTTATTAAAATGTGACCACTTTTTAATAAAAAGTACTGATGCTACAACAGAAAATAATTTTTTCCAAAAAATTCCATGCCAGAGTGATGAAAGAAGAATAAGAGAGAATATAACTATTGCGTCCAGGCTAATTCTTCCTTGAGGACCAAAGTACGCATTAGGGTTAATACGAAGCCACAGAGCAAATTCATCAAGAGTGAGAGCTGCGCCAATGCCATAAAGGATTGATGAAGATCTCACCAATGTTGGTCCAAATTGAGGAATTCTAATAAATCCTGCGATCAAAAGAAATAATATCCCAAAGACTAAATGGTGAATATGGATATTATGAATGTAAATATTGTTGATGTATTTGGGTGGAGTTGGGCCGTTGATGCTATACACAGTGAGCCTGACAATAACAAAAGTAAGAAGGAAAGACATTAAAATAAGAAACCGTGGTTCTTCATGACGTTTTCTTATATATTTGGTATAAATACCACCGATATTCTTCGCAAATCTTATAGGACTAAGTAGGTGCTGCATAAATTCTTATTCTATGGTATAATATTTCAAGAGACGCTAGCAAGTGCCGTCTTTTTTTGTATGAACCCACAAACAAGTTTACTCAGAAATGTTGCTGTTATCGCCCACGTCGATCATGGGAAGACAACCCTCGTGGATTTTTTGCTCAAGCAATCCCATACCTTTAGAGAAAACGAAAGTGAAATGCAGCAAACCACTATTCTTGACAGTAATCCTTTAGAAAGAGAAAGAGGCATTACCATTTTGGCTAAAAATACCGCAATTCATTATAAAGATTACAAAATCAACATTATTGATACTCCCGGCCACGCAGACTTTTCAGGAGAAGTAGAACGAACACTCAACATGGCAGACGGAGCACTTCTTATTATAGACGCACAAGAAGGCCCAATGCCACAAACTAAATTTGTGCTTAAGAAAGCACTTCAATTGGGACTCAAAGTTATTGTTGTTATTAATAAAATTGATAAGCAGTTGGCAAATATCGCTCACACTATTGAAAAAACAAACGATTTGTTTTTAGAATTGGCTACAGATCCAGAACAGCTTGAATTTCCTATTTTGTATGCCATTGGCAGAGAAGGAAAAGCAGGAAAAACAGTTGAAGAAACTCTGCAATCAGATTCCCTCCAGCCTCTTTTTGAAACCATTCTTACCTATATCCACGCGCCACAAATAGAGGAAGGCACTCTTCAGCTTCTTGTTACCGCGCTTGATTATGATACTCACAAAGGAAAACACGTTATCGGAAGAATTAAACGCGGAACAGCAAAAAAAGGTCAAAGTGTTGTTTTGTTGCATGAAGGCGGTTCAAAGTCAGCCAGAATCGAATCTCTCGCCGTGACATTTGGATTAAAGAAAGTAGCCGTTGATGAAGCAGTTGCAGGAGATATTGCCGATATTACTGGCATTTCTGATGCAACTATTGGAGATACAATTGCTGACCCATCTTCTCCTGATGCACTTCCAAGAATATCGGTAGAAGAGCCAACAATTAAAATTGCTATGGGACCAAATACATCACCATATGCCGGAAAAGAAGGAAAGTTTAGTACTTCTCGCCAGATATTGGAAAGACTTGAAAAAGAATTAGAAACAAACGTTGCGTTACGACTTGAAACAGTAGGTGATAGATTTGTCCTTTCAGGAAGAGGGGAACTTCACTTATCTGTTCTTATAGAAACTCTCAGACGTGAAGGATATGAATTTGAAGTGAGTAAGCCACAAGTTATTACCAAAAAAGAAAACGGAGTAGAACTTGAACCAGTAGAAGACGTGTTTATTGACGTTCCAGAAGAATATGTTGGAGCAGTTACCCAGGAATTGGGACAAAGAAAAGGAACAATGACCAATATGGAATC
>DASTLH010000010.1:0-3340 GCA_035715145.1 Patescibacteria group bacterium | reverse complement strand
CCTTGAAAATTTTCTGGAGTTCTGAGAATTCGTGCTGTTTCTAAGGCTGCTTGCTGATAGAGAGAAGAAGGGAGAGCCTCGGGAGAGTAGTATGTTGCACCTTCTGATGAATTTACTGTTGCCACAATATCGTGTTTTTGCTACAGATATTCATTTCTTACCAAGTATATGTGTGAAAATGCTCTTTGTAAATACCTTTTTTATACCTATGACTTTTAAAACGACACAGATTTCTGGTAGGGTTACTGTATGCTTGCCAAGATATGGTCCGCAGCAATTGTTGGATTGGAGGCCACTCCTGTTGAGGTGGAAGTAGATATTGCCTCTCAAGGACTTCCCTCTTTTACTATCGTTGGTCTTCCAGACAAAGCAGTTGAAGAAGCCAGAGAACGGGTTCGTGCTGCATTAAAAAATTCAGGAGCTGATTTTCCTGCAAAACGAATTACCGTCAATTTAGCACCAGCTGACTTACCAAAAGAAGGACCAAGCTATGACGTACCCATTGCTCTGGGAATTCTTTTAGCATCAGGACAGCTTCAAGCAGAGATGAAACACTCCTTTGTTATGGGAGAATTGGCACTTGATGGGACGCTCAGACATACCAACGGTGTTTTATCTCATGCGCTTTTGAGTCGAGAACGCCACATCAAACATTTATATGTTCCATCCATCAATGCAAAAGAAGCAGCGTGTATTGCTGGCATTGCCGTGTATCCTGTTGAAAGTCTTAAATCACTTTTTCTTCATTTAACAGGAGACGTTCCTCTTTCTCCTGTTGTGTATAAACCTCTTGATCCCACAACAATTTCAGAAACATTTGATGCTGATATGAAAGACATTAAAGGACAGGAAAAAGCAAAAAGAGCTCTCGAGATAGCTGCAGCAGGGGGACACAATATTCTTTTTAGTGGGCCTCCAGGCTCAGGGAAAACACTTCTTGCAAAAACAGCTGCTTCAATTCTTCCTTTCCCTACATTTTCAGAAATTCTTGAGATAACAAAAATCTACAGTATTGCAGGGCTCTTAAACCACGAAGGACTCAAAACTACCAGACCGTTTCGTGCTCCTCACCACACTGCTTCACATGTAGGGCTTATTGGAGGTGGTGCAAATCCAAAACCTGGAGATATTTCTCTGGCTCACAGAGGTGTTTTGTTTTTAGACGAATTTCCCGAGTTTCCCCGAACTGTTTTAGAAGCCCTGCGCCAACCTCTTGAAGATGGAGTTGTCTCTATTACCCGTTCTCAAGGGCGAGTTACCTTTCCTGCAAAATGTATGCTTATTGCTGCTCAAAACCCTTGTCCGTGTGGATATCTTGGGGATAACTCCCACGAATGCAGATGCTCTGCATCAGATATTTCTAGATATCACAAACGCCTCTCTGGTCCTCTTTTAGACAGAATTGATATTCATGTCACCGTGCCCCCAGTCCAAACAGAAAAACTCAATTTATCAGATATAAATAGTGAAAATTCCCACAGCGTTCGAGCACGAGTCCAAACAGCTCGAGACATTCAAACCACTCGCTTTGGAGGAACTACTCTCACCAGCAATGCGGACATGAATAGTCGAGACATAAAAATATTTTGCCCATTATCCACAGACTGTGTGGATATGTTAACCCAAGCTGTCAAAAAAATGAATCTTTCAGCCCGTGCATATTTTAGAACTATTAAAGTTGCTCGAACCATTGCCGACTTGGAAAAAATGCAGGATATCACTCAAGAACATATTGCCGAGGCACTCCAATATAGGCCACGAGAAGATAATGGAATATAGAGTATGCTTTACATACCTCTAGAACAATCACTCCCCAAAGTTAAGCAAATAAAAATGCTCGTTTTCCAAATGAAA
Source organism: Patescibacteria group bacterium (assembly GCA_035715145.1). Lineage (GTDB taxonomy): Bacteria > Patescibacteriota > Microgenomatia > Levybacterales > UBA12049 > DASTLH01. The sequence continues at coordinate 1,486 of DASTLH010000010.1, read as the reverse complement.
TACCAATAGAGTGGGCATGAGGATCAATATCAAGCCAGGTGTCTCCAACACGAACCTGTAGATATTGATGAGTAAAAAAATTTAAAAAAACGACTCGTACCCGAATATCTTCCTCTGTAAAAAATTTGCTTCTGACCAGAAGAGTTCTAAGCAAATAATTTTGAATATTACATTGAGCAAATCCTTTCTCAAACCGAAAAGGGTTTAAAAACGGATAGTAAAAATAGACAAAGGTTTTAAAACGCCCTCCCTCATAAGTAGTGGTTATATAGTCATATGCTTTTTTTAAAAACTCCTCCTGAGATGAGGACTCTTTCGTCAGTTTTTCAATAACCTCCTGAAACCTCTGGGGAATTTTTGAAGGGAGTGAGGATTTAGTAAAGCCGTAATTCGGAACGATAAAACGAGGAACAACAAAAACTAAGAAAAGATAGAAAAGAATAAGCTCTATACTGGGAAAAATCATATTATATGCTGTTGTAGGCTTTCCGGCATTTTTACTCCCAAGTGATTAAATGCAGATTCTGTGGCAACTCTTCCTCTCGTTGTTTTTCTTAAAAATCCAATTTGGAGAAGATATGGTTCTATCACGTCTTCAATACTTCCTGCGTCCTCTGCAATAGTTGCGGCAATGGTTTCAAGACCAACAGGCCCCCCATTATGCTTTTCAATAATTGCCCTAAGAAATCTATTATCAAGGTTATCAAGTCCCCTACTATCTATCTCAAGCATTGATAATGCCTCATGGGTAATAGCTTTGGTAATAACCCCCTTCCCTTTTACCTGAGCAACATCGCGAGTTCTTTTGAGAAGCTTAAGGGAAATGCGAGGCGTTCCGCGAGATCGCATTGCCAATTCCTCTACGCTTTCTTCATCTATTTCTATCCCTAATTTCTTCGCTGCTTTTTTAAGAATGGCGCGCAAATCTTCAGGAGCATAAAAATGGAGCCTATGAACAACTCCAAATCTATCTCGTAGAGGGCCAGCAATCATACCAACTCGTGTAGTTGCCCCAATAATCGTAAAAGGAGGCAAATCAAGCCTCATGGTTCGAGCTCCCACACCCTTTCCCAACACAATATCCAATGCGTAATCCTCCATTGCAGGATAAAGAGTCTCCTCAACCACTTTATTGAGCCTATGAATCTCATCAATAAAGAGAATATCCCCTTTTTCTAAATTTGAAAGAATTGACGCCAAATCTCCTGCTCGCTCAATAGCAGGACCACTGGTTACTCGAATTTGTGCTCCCATTTCTTTTGCAATAATATGAGAAAGAGTTGTTTTTCCAAGCCCAGGAGGGCCATACAAAAGCACGTGCTCTAACGCTTCTTTACGTTGTTTTGCAGCGTCTATGGCAATTCGCAAAGACTGTTTTACTGTCTCTTGTCCATGAAAATCATGCCAGTTCCCCGCCCTCAAACTTGTGAGAACCACTTCTTCTTCCGGAGTTACTTTGTCAATATCATGAACTGCGTCTGCCATA
>DASTLH010000009.1:0-36408 GCA_035715145.1 Patescibacteria group bacterium | reverse complement strand
AACTGTATAAAAATCAACGCCGTCAAAAAGCTTTTCTTTTGCAAACGTGTAGTAGTCAAAATATTTTCCGTCTTTCTGATTGAAGTTATAAAGAGAGCTTAGTGACGCAGAAGCTGTTGCATTCGGGTCTTGATTGTTGGTTGGGGTGAAACCGTCGGTGTAATATGGATAGGTGAGATATTCTCCAACCATGTCCCCAAAACAGTCTCTTTTTTGCTGGTCTTTTTCAGATTCCCCAAGCGTTCCTGCTTTTCCATATGGATCTCCAGAAGAGCACAGAGAAGTGGGAAGAAGTCCGTCTTTCCCGGGAATACCGTTGGGAGCAGGGTTGGTAGAGAAATCTTTAAATATCGACGCTCCTGGGTTTACATGGTTTTGTTGAATAATTAAGCTATGAGCAAGAGACTGAGCAATAAGAAAATACGCTTGGTAATGAGAACAGAGGTTGGGATTAATAAATTCAGCAAGAGGTTCGTCTTTTCGCGGATTATAGACAATATGGCAATTTTTGTCTCTCTCATCAAAAACAATAGCCCATACAATGGGAAGAGCCTGATGTCCTTTGTTGGGGTCTCTTTGGTCAGTTGTTCCTACCACAAGATTGCCAAAGGTATTTAATTCATGTTTTTTAAAGTCGTAGGGGGCGTTAACATATTGTCCAAAAAGAAGACAGGTTGTATTAAATAATGTAAGATTTGCGTCCACAGCTTCTTGAAAATAGGGATTTTTGGGCTCGTTATCGGGAATGATTGTTTCTTGCCCATTATTATTGTTGGAGTAATCTACGTAAATATCTGTTCTGACATCAAGAAAGTAATTGTCATTAATAACTTTTCGTGTGGTGCTGGGTTCTTGTGCAACAGAATAAAAATTTTCAAGATTTCCACAGTTGAGCAAGCTAAAATTTTCTTGGTATTTATTTTGCCCGAGGATAGTGATGATGACAACAATAAGAACAATTAAGAGAATTACCCCAACAACGATAGCAATGACTGTTCCTCCTCCTGCACCACCCGCAGCACCGGCTGCGCCAGTACCAGCACCACTTGCGCTGCCACCGAAACCTTTAAAGAATTTACTTAATTTTTGAAACTGTTTATATGTGTCATAGGGATTTTTTCCTCCGCCTCCTCCACCGCTGCTTCCTCCTCCTTGATCACCATTGTCATCATTGCCAGTGTCAACAAAAAAACCTCCAAAACCAGAACTTCCCGGTCCTGAGGAATATTCCCATTGAGCCCAGTCATTTGCTGTTGCTTGGGGTTGGAATGGATCAAAGACAACGCGTCTGATAAGAGAAGCAAGGCGTGAAGATTTTTTTGGTCCTTTGAGAAGCGCGTTTTGTTTATTTCTAATAAGACGTTTCTCTTTGTGGGTAAACGTTTTTACCATTTTCGAATCTTTTTGTTTTCGTCTAAAAAGAGTTTTTCCACCGTCTTTTTCAGAATAAAAAATTTGGGCAAAATCTCGTTTTGTCCGGTTTTGTTGTCCGGTAAGAAGTCTTCTGACTAATTCGTCTTGTTCTTCTTTTGTTTTGAGGCGGCCAAATTTCTTTTCCCAGATGTCTGTATGAACAGAGGTGTGTCTCGTACTTTCTTTTTGCTGTCTTGTAATATTTTCTAGTTCAGCTTGCTCTTTTTTTGAGAGAGCACGTTGGCTTTGAATCTCTTGGAGGCGTTTTTCTTCTTTTGCAAGAGCTTCTGCTCTCAGGCGTTTTTGCTCTGCTCTGAGTTTTTCAAGTTCTCCAGCTCGACTTTTGATTTTCCCAGCAATATCGGTAGTTTTTCCGTCTTCTTTATTATCTGAATCTACGCTTTCTGCATGTTTTGCCAGGATTCTATGTTGTTCTTGTATCGCTAGCTCAGAGGTTGCGTTGGCGTCAAGGATTTCTTTAAACGCAGCTTGTACTTTTTGTTGTTTTTCTTCCTCTGAGAGAGAAGTGTCATTTCGAATCTCATCGAGTTTATCAATTGCTTCTCTTTTTTGTGCCTCGTGGACATTGTCTTGAATCTCTCCTTCAAAAGAATCACGAAAAGGGACAACGGTGCCAGCAGGTGGTCCATGTTGAGGTGTATCTCCTTGTGAAGGTGTCTCTTCTTCCTCTAGAGAATTGGAAGGAGCTTGAGAAGAAAATGAAAGAGGAGCAGAAGTAATAATCGTGCCAAGCTCACTCCCTCCAAATGCTATCCCTGCTGTTCGTGCTGCGTCTCCAATAAGGCCTTGTAAACGATTGGCATCAACATTGTCACTAATAGCGTCACGAATGGTATCTGCAGAATGTTGAAACCCATTGGTTTCAAGGTGGGAAAGAAATGAGTCAAATGTCCAGGATTGGGGTGTCGTGTTCTCATCCATACCTTTTTATTATGTCACAGATTCGGGTTTTTGCTGACTTTCTTGAGAAGCTTTTTCTTGTGCGTCTTGTTGAATTTTTTGAACATCTTGAGGATTGGAGGTAATAATCTCATGTTCATATTGGGCTGCAACAACTTGAAGGGCTACATGGTTTTGTCCGGCAAAAAAGAGACCTTCTCCAACCCCTGAGGAGAGGAGAAGTTGTTTTTCTCCACTAGAAAGGTAAAAAGCATTTGCAACAGTGTCAATTTCAGTCGGGCTTTGCTTGAGAAGCAGTTGAATAGAAGAATTGGAAAGGATTGCTTTCCCGTAATCACTTGCGAGAAAGTCTTGGACGTCCTGGGTTGCTGTAGTGAGGCCTAAAAAGTATTTTCGTGCTCTTTTTGCAATGCCGTAAATAAAAGATGCACTATCCTCGTGTTTCATCAGATACCATGCCTCATCAACAATAAGAAGTCTTTTTTTAAGCGTTTTTCTGACGCGAGTCCAGATGAAATCTAAAATAATATGCATGGCAATTGGTCTGAGTTCGTCTTCTAAATCACGAATAGAAAACACGGTGAGAGGATTATTGATGTCAAAATTGGATTGCTGATTGAAGAGTCCAGACAAACTTCCTTTAACATATTTTTCCAAAAGCAGAGCGAGCGTTTGAGAGATTGGGTTTTGCGTCTTATACAAGGTATTGTACAAGTCAATTAGTAAGGGAGGAGTTTTTGTTTGGGTAGACGGATCCTGAGTGATGCCTTTTTCTGCATAGGTTTCAACTAACGCTTTATCCAAAACAGCATCTTGAGACGGGTCCAGGCTCCCCAACATGATTTTCAAAAGACTTCTTAGAGACAAAATCTTTAGTCCCAATTCATTTTCACCTTCTTCAAATACACCAGCCATATCAAAGGGGTTAAGTTTAATTGGACTGCTGGGAGAGAAGTCCACATGTTCTCCTCCAAGAGCAGCAGCTAAACGGTCATACTCACGCTCTGGATCAATAACAATCACCTCTGTGCCAAACATAAATTGACGCATAATTTCAAGTTTTATGGTAAAGGATTTTCCAGAGCCAGATTTTCCAAAAACGACTTCATTGGCATTTTCAAGAGAGTAGCGGTCAAATACGACCAGTGATCCATTTTGCTGATTAACTCCATATAAGATTCCTTTATCTTGAGTGAGCGTCGCAGAGGTAAACGGAAAGGTTGAGGCAAGAGACGAGGTGTCCATATTTCTATTAATGGAAAGTCTGTCCTGGCCAAAAGGGAGCGTTGTTTTGTATCCGTCTTCCATTTGAAGAGTTGCAACTTTTGGAACCAACAGAAGAGAAGACATGGTACTCATGAGGCGTTTTGATCCTTGCTCGAGTTCGTTGAGGTCTTTTGCTGCAAGGGTGACATACAGGCCAAATTGGAAAAAGCGTTCCATGCCTTTTGCCAATTCTGCTTGAAGTGCATAGGCGTCATTGAGCGCAGCGCTGACTTGCGGGTTGGGGGCAAGCCCTTTTTCTTCCTGATCTCCTACTGTTGCTTCCATTTCTGCAATTTTTCGTCGTAAATTGGAGAGAACGTCATCGGTAAATACGGGATAAATAAACATACCAATATCAAGGGATTGGTCAAAATCAATAAGGGAGGTAAGCCATCCTGTTGAGACGTATCGAGGGTAGCCAACGATAAAAAAGGTTCTGTGGTACTCATCTCCAACTTTTATGGAGCGAAAATCAACCTCAACAGAGGATGGTGCAATAATGTCAGAGATAGAGGTTGCTACACGATGAAAAACCGCAGGAGGAGGCGTTGTTGTTGGTGTCGCTTGAGGTGGTTGAATAGGTTGTTGTTTTTTCTTTTTGCCAAACATATTATTTCCCCCTTTCTAATGGTAATTGTGCTAAAAGCTGTTCAACATCTGCCGGGTGAAGCGTTTCTGCCTGGTTAAACTCGTCATAAAAGAGTGCAACCAGTTCATTTCTTTCTAATATTTTTGCCCGAAGAGAGAGTCTATCAAGTTGATTCATAAGCGAGTCTGCTTTTGTCTGAAGTGCTGCTTTTGCCTGAATGAAAAAATCATCAGACTTAAGCATGGAAGTTCCTGTTCTTGCTGCACTGGCGATTCCTCCTTCAAGAGAAGAATAGGGGATAACAAGAAAAAAGTGTTTATCTAAGACCGTTGCCGTTTTTACCAGATTGTTAACAAATTCTTTATAAAGCTTAATATTTTCTGCAAGTTTTGTATTTGAAGCAGTGGCAACAGCTTGTTCAAGATGGGTGAGGTAGGGAGTGATTTGTACTTGTTTACTTCTGACAACAATTTGAATGGGAAAAGAAAGAGAATTAAGAAGAGAGGCATAGGCAACCACTTTTGCGTCCTGTTCTTCTGGAGAAAGAAGGGTAAAGTTAACCGCGGTAACACTAATAACAAGGCAGGCATTTCCTCCTTGGAGAATGACAATGGTATCTTGAATATTTTGAATTTCAGTAAATTGTTGTGTTGATGATTGGGCAGATTTTTTCATATTATCCAAACAACTCCTGTCGGAGTTTCTCTCTCTGATCTGATGAGATCACTTCTATAGGAAGCAATATGTCTCCTGTGGCTGTAATTTCAACGCTGTCAAATTGCTGTTTTCCGGCAGGATCTTCAAAGGAGATTGTATACACGCCGCTAAGAAGAGGAGTTGCTGAAATAAACTGACCAAGGTTGTTTGTTTTAAAAGCTCGAACAGCATTTCCATCTTTATCTTTTACCTCAACGAGAATGTTGGGTAATATATTGCCTCTGGGGTCTTTAACAATGCCTGCAAGAAGATTTGGAACGTCAGACGTCACTGGAATACCTATTGATGTAGAAAGTTGTTTTGGGACCTTTTTAACATGTGAGGTCTCTTGTGGCGCTTGGGCAACAGAAGGGGTAAAGACTGCTTGTTGCTGTTTTTCCATAAGTTGTTGTTTGAGGGAAAGCAGTTGGTGTTCAAGATCCTGTTTTTGCAAAAAGACATCGTGAAGTTGTGTCTCTAACTGCTGAACTTTCTCGTGAGCCATTTTTGCCGCGTTTGTTCCTTCTTGGACATGTGCCTCTTCCTGTTTTGCTTCATTGAGTTGTTTTTCAAGCGTTTCTTCCTGAGCTATGACAGTCGCATCATTTGCTTTTTGAGATGCTTGTTGTGCTGTCGTTTGCTGTGGTGTTGCTTGTTGTGTTGGTAAAACAACAGGGCGGGGGCCTGTAGAATCAGGTTGTTGGTTTGTCAAAGGAGTTGTATGCGGAATGGATTGGAAAAAAGTTGTTTTATCATCTTTTTTCTCCTCTTTTTTTGCTTCCTTGATGTCTTCTTTTACAACGTGGGTTGTATCGGCAGTTTTTTGGTTTTGGTAGGTAAATATATTTGGCACAAAAAGAGCTTTAAAAAAGTGGAGAAACATTTGATCGGCAGGCCTTCCCTCAAATGGAACAAATGCAAGAATAACCCCGATGCCAATAAACGATAACGCAAGAAAGGCTTTAATAAAGAAAAACAAAGGAAGAATAATGCTAATCCAAGCAAGAACAACAGAGACTATTAAGTAGCCAACCTGTTTGAGGCTTAAGTCTCCCACGAGTTTAAATTGGAAATTTGTCACGTCTTGAGGAATGGGATGGTTATCCATATAAAAAAGTGTATAACGTGAAAAATTGCCATGCAAGGTTATCAAACTAGCTCAAAATAGATGTAGTTTTCACAGAGTTTGCTATACTAAAACTATGGCATTTCTTTTTTTTAGTATTGCGTTTCTGTTTCTCTTTTTCTCTTCGCATCTTCTTTCTCGAAAATTAGGAAGTGTTCTTATGTTTTTAACTCGCAGCACGCATATCACCATCTATACGCTCTCTCTTATTTTTTTTCCAGGCGTTATTATTCACGAGCTTGCCCATTTTTTTATGGCAAATATGTTGTTTGTCCCAACAGGAGAAATAGAGTTTTTCCCTCAAGTGCAGGAGGGAGGAGTGAAGCTGGGGAGTGTTGCTATTGCAAAAACAGACCCGATTCGCCGCTTTTTTATTGGTGTAGCTCCTATTTTTGCCGGAATTGGAATGATTTTTTTAGCAGCATATTATCTTCACCCTTTTTCATTGTCTCTCTCCTGGCAAACAGGAGTATTTTTTTATTTGCTTTTTCAAATTGGGAATACCATGTTTTCCAGTAAAAAAGATATGGAAGGGGCAATAGGGCTGGGAATATTTGTCGCAATTATTGTTTTGTTATTTTTTCTGTTTGGGGCAAAACTTCCTTCTCCTGTGATTTATGCATGTCAACAATTTTTATCTCTTCCATTTTTCTCAGAACAGGCATTGTTTTTTGCTGGAGCAGGAGCCCTCAATGTCCTTCTTTGGACAATTTTGTCAGTGATAAAACGCTAATTAATTCGCGCAGGAGAATCCAAACTGAGTAAGACAGGTAATGTGTGTGAGGTAGCTGATAATGTTGACGAGCAGGAATGAAAAAAGGACAAGAATAAGACCAATAAGTGCATAGAAAAATTCTTTTCTGGCAGAATCAACTTGCTTGGCATCTCCTCCTGCTGTGATGTATTTGTACCCTGCAAAAATCATATATATCGCAGCAAATCCCCCAACCAGAGTAAGTGCAGCATTCATAATAAGATAAAAAACAACTGGAACACAATTGAGTGTTGCTGCACCATCTGATGTGACACATGTTCCTTTAATTCCTAAATTACTTGCTAATGTATTCCAATCCATAAAAATAGCCTATCAGAGAAAAGAAAATGATGCAAGAAATGAAGTTTAAAGATGAGGGAGAACTAAGTGATTAAGTGATGCTCCAGGAGCAAAGAAACTCAAAACAATATTAATAACCAGGTAAGAGAGGAAGATAAGAACAAGTCCAATAATAGCGGCAATAATATGATTTCGCGCGGTCTCAACGCCATTTTTATCTCCTTGTGACATAATCCATTTTAATCCTCCCCAAATAAGATATCCAAGCGCAACCAGGGTCGCAAGCACAAATACAAAAGTGATAGCTGGACCAATAACATTTTGAAGATTTCCTGCTGTTAGATTACAAAGTGCATCAAATTGTCCATTCTGTGGGCACGCATTAATATCAGCAAAAGCTGGAGTTGCAAAAGAAATAAATGCTGCGGCAGGGAGTAAAAGAGACGCTAGTTTTTTCATGACATACTCATCGTAGAACGCTTTGGTAGGGTTTGTCAAGGGATAATTATTGAAAATGAATCATCAAAAGATTTGCGTGGAAGAAATAGCCAACGATATTAATAAAAATAAAAGTGACGAGAATAATAATAAGTCCAGTAATGCTATTTGTTATACCGGTTCGTGATTCTTCAATTGCTTTTTTATCTCCTTGAGATCTGATAAGCCCAAAGGCATTCCAAATCATATAAAAAAGAGCCATGAGAATTGCGATAACAAAAAGAAGATTAAACCACACATTAAGGGTGTTTTGTAAAATATTGCCATTGGTAAACGCTGCAACAGGAGCAGGAAGAGAAACACTGGTACTATCAACGGTAAATGCTAATAAATTTGTCATAAAAGTTAGTGAGATAGTCCTGGAATATGCAGGATATCTACGCCAATTACTTGTAGTATACCAACAGAAAGAGCAACAAAGAAGAGTCCGGTAATTGCTGCCCAGAATCTATCTCGAGATTCTTTTAATTTTTCTGCATCGCCTCGGGAAGTAATAATCCCGTAGCCAGAGTACATAAGCAGAAATGTAGCAATTCCTCCGGAAATGCCAAGAAGAAGGCCAAAAAGACTTCCAATAACGCCCGCTGGGTCTACTTGGATTGTTCCTAAGCCGGTTACGACTTTTGTGCAATTACTATTTGAATCTTGAGTACACGGAACAGGTGGGGCAATTGGAGCCTGATTATTTTTTTGAAAGCAGCACTTATAATTTCTGCCCCAGGCAATAGTACAACTGGAAATTGTGTCGTCTGAGGCTCCCCAGTCCCCAGAGTTATGAAACGAATTTGATCCCATTGTTTGACAGTCTGGAAGGGTCCCATTTCCTGAGGCTGCATTGACATCTGTTGTGTAATTGACAGATCCTTGATCGGTATACCAAAAACACGTTCCTGAAACAGCGGTTTTTGTCCCGTTGATGGTGGCAAAGCCTTTGCAACTATCAGCAAAAGCAACAGAAGCACCAAGAGAAAAAATAAGGGCAAAGAAGAGTACCACTTTGAAGATTTTTCTCATAGATCCAGCGTAATAGAGTGGGGCTTTGTTGTCAAATAGTGTCTGAGAATTTTACGCCTCTTCCTTTAATGGTTTGGATATAAAAAGGCACATTGGGGTCTTTCTCTATTTTTTTTCTCAGGCGAAAAATTAATTGATCAAGCGCCTGGTCGGTAACTCCGGCAGTAGATGCAGACGCATCCCACACCGCAGTAATAATATCTTCTCTTTCAACAACACTATCTTTATGGGTAAGAAGAAGCTTCAGAAGTCTAAATTCAGCTTTTGTCAGATTATCAGATACCATTTGTGTTCCTTTGGAAATAGTATTTGTCTCGGCGTTGTACACAAAAGGAGCTGCTAATTCTTTTTTTGCCTGTTCATCAACATATGTTTTAAAAAGGGGAATGGTGATTGAGCCTTGCTCTAACAGGTGAACATTCTCTAAGAATTCACTGTGAGGATGCTCGGAAATAAGTTGTGTTTGTTCTTGAGTTGACAGAAAATTCCATATTTCAAAAAGTGCACCCTGGATACTGATTTGAGATAAAAGCCACTCAGGCGTAACATCTTTTGCTGTTTTGTCCAAAAGAAGCGCTTTTTCAACACCAATTTTGGTGAGTTTGCCATGACCTTTGGTAAAGGACAACACTTTTTCAACAAGAGAAGAAGCTATTTCCTTTCCGCTTACTTTTGCCAGATATTCAAGTCGAAAAGAAAGTCCTGGTTTGTCATACAAAGATAAGTACACACTGTGTCCTGCTAAAAATTCATAAAAATCAGAAAGAAGCAGCGGTTCGATTAAATCCTCAAGAGGTCTGGTGAGAGAAAAAATAACAGAGAATCGATATTTTGCTTTATTTCTCAGAATTCGCAGATTGCTAAAGAATTCATCAGTAAGCATGGGAATGTATGTTTCAAACCGTTCAAACAAAAAAATAATTGTGAGTTCTTTTTCAATGGACAGATAATCAACTGCTTTTTTAAGACCCTGAAAAAGGACTAAATCATCTTGGAAAGAAAGGTGTTCTTTAAACATTTCTGCCACTTTTTCTGATTCCTCTATCATGCCGCGTTCTCTTAGAGAATCTGAAAGCTCAAGGAAAAATAATTTAGTGACTTCACTTAATGGTTTATTTCTGACTTCTGTAAAATTAACCAAGACAAAATGAAACCACTGTGCCAAATGTCCCAAGTGGTGTTCTCGTACAGCTTTGTTATATGCCAAAAAACCAAGAATATTTGCTCGACCTACTCCTGGTAGCCCGATTAATTGGGCAGAATTTCCTTCTTTGACAAACTGTAATAGTTTTTTGAGTTCTTCCTCGCGGGAATCTTCTGGATAGAGTGCTTCAAAGTGTGCGGGAGTCATGTTGTCATGATACTAAAAGGAAGATGTGAAGTAAATATCAAGCCGCTCAGGGCTATTTTTCTTACAATGCAGCTATGAATAAAGAGCACGTTTTATTGACAGGGGAGACTCCAAACACCTATCCTAGAAGAGGGGTAATTTTTATGCCAGAAGTAGATTCCACAAAAGAAGCAATTGTTGAGGCTGCTGTTGCCCAAGCGCAAGAGACGCCAGCAGATGAAGTCCCTCAAATCAAAAAAGAACAGCGAAAAACTCCCGAGCAAGAAGCAAAAGAGTGGGTTGGAAGAGTTCATGCTCGTCTTTCTGACATTGCTCGTCAAAAGGGAATAGAGACAACAATGCAAGAAACAGACGAAGTCAGTGGCTTGCTTGAGCACATGGATTCAAGTGAGCGACTTTCTCTTTTGAGAGAACTAGCCAACATTGAGAGACAGCATAAAGAATTATTTGAAAAAACTCCCGAACTTCGCCGTCTGGGCAGCCAACTGAAAGAGGCTGTAGCGCAATTTGACGATGTTGGGCCAGAACAAAACCTTGCCAGTGCTCCTCAGGACTTTATTGAAGGAATTTATTCCCAATTTGGCAGATACATGCAAGGGGAGAGTATTAAAATCTCCTATGATAAAGGGGCAACTGATGTGGATGTGAGACAAACCAGTGACGGAGCAACTATCATTCATGTTCCAGAGAACCCTAATTTGCAAACGCTTATCCAAATTGCCCAACAACTCCACCCTGAGTCATTTTCTTCTGAAACAACTGATAATTTGAGGCAATTTGCTCAGGATTTACAAATTGCAGCATTGGTAATGGACAGTTATGTGTTCTCTCCGGCCTCTATTACCGAGCTCTATAATTTTGGAGCAAAACTGGCACAGATGGTGGAGCATCCTCAAGAAGAATTTGCTCCGGTAAGCTATAAAGACATTACCCAAGAAGCACAAACGAATCCTGTTTCAACGGAAGATAAAGACAGAATCTTTTTGGATGTCCTTTTAGGACGCCACCAAATTTCTTCTGCTCCAAAAGAGCCAAATGGGTATGACAAATTATTTGCCCGCTGGCAGCAGAAAAATCAGACACCAGGACAATCTCTTTCAGAACAACAAGAAGCATTTGACCACTACCTTTTAGGCAGGTCAGACAGAATGATTCGGTTATTCAGGCCGCATATTGAAGAAGCGCTTAAAGAAACAGGAGTTGCTCAACAAAAAACAGCAGGGGTAGTAGAAAAAGCAGTGTCTGAAAATGTGTTGCGGGGAATGGTTAAAAAGTGGCAGGAAGTAGTTGAAAAAACAGAAGGAGGAAAAGCAATTGCTCAAAAAGCACAGGAAGTTAAAGGACAAGGAAATCTTGAAAGCCAACTTGCGGCAATTACCCAGCTTTTTCAGCCAGGAACAAACGTTGATATTTTGCAATATGTTCCAGCAGAAATAAAGCAAATGCTCTTAACTGGTACGTCTTTTGACAGAACTGCTGCCGCTTGTGTGATTGCCACTGCCTATGAAATGCACGTGTTACAAAATGTGCTGGGTGAGCAATATGCCATTGTTCCAGAATTAGTGGGAAATCACGCAACGCTTTTGGTTGTTGATAGAGATAGTGGCGATATTTTTAGAGTTGACCCAAATGCTCCACAAGATAAAGGAATGGCTGTCTCAAAACTTTCTACAGAGGAATCAGCTTTGATAAAAGCACTTCGTCATCAGTTGGATAGAGGACAAGACGTAAATTTGCAAATGAAAGTAGGAGACAAAGTCCATACGCTTATGAGTGGGGACAAACTGCTTACTTCTGAGTTGTTGGGTAATTTGGCAGCTGATGAGACATTTTTGCAAACCGATAATGCAGGACGATTTGCTCTCGCACAAAAAGCAGTTGATATTGCACCGGAAAACCCTGTTGCCTGGGTAACAATGGCAAAGTATGCAACTGATGGCAGAGGACAAGATTATCAGGAGTATGCACAGTCTTTGGACAGTAGTATGGAGTCTCTGGCTCAGTCTGGAGAAATACGAGTAGGAAATTGGATAGTTCCTCCAGGAGTTGCCGGGGTAGCTCCTGATATTCAACAAGTTATTGATAGAGTAGATGCCCAACTTGGAGGGCAGCCTATTAATCAGCTGGATTCGTTGTCTCTTGATAATGCTTGGAATGAGCTGGCAACGCTATATTCGACATATTTTGCAGCCCCTATCCCTAATTTAGCACAGGCAAATAATATAAGACTTCTTATGAGTCAGCTTAATGAAGTACGGGTTGCTGCCGGTGCGGATGCTCCTCCTCAAGTATTTAATCTTTCTCGAGGTGATATTGATCTCTTTTCCGGAACAGAAACTTTGAGAATGAGAGAAGCTCTTGAAAAAAGACGACTTGATTTTGGAAGAAAAGGAAATGCCGGAAATAATTTACCAGGAAATGAAACAGAAATTCTTCAGGCTCAGCTTCGGGATATCAACACCGTTTTGACTGCAAATAAAAATGTAGGAGCAGATGACGTGAGAGAATTGGCAGCAAGTTTATCAGAAGCTATTTTATACCCAACTAAAATGGCAGCAGATTTAGAGTCTGGAGATGCCCAGCGCCAGCAACAAGGGGCAAAACAAACAGCAGAAGGAATGGATAATGAAGGAGGAAATAGAGCTTTCAAAACACTTTTGGGAATGAGTGAAGGAAGAGTTCATATGTTGGTCGAGTCATTTTCTACAGTTATGGAACAAAGACGACGGGAATTAGGAGGAGTTATCCCTGGAAATGAATATAGAAAAATAGAGAGTAGAGTGGTTGAAGAACAAATACGAATTGCCCTGGCAGGAGTAGGTCGGTATGCACGATACCCCTCGGCAGAGATTATTAGAATTCAAACTAGTGGGACAGCTCAAGAGCGGGCAGATTTGGCAAAAGCAGAAGCAGAGATTAAAGACTTAATAAAAATTGACTCATTTTATGCCCATGAAGCATTTATTATTACCGGACAGGCATCAACCATTGGTATTCGAGGTTTTGATAGAGATGCAAATACCTTTGACCCTACATCCACGCCGTATATGGATGCGATTTTGAAGGATTTTCAGAGGTATTATGTTTTGGGAGATAAGGCAAAAAAGGGATTGGATAGGCTTCTTCGTGCACGAGCTCTGTGGCAGATGCGAATTCACTACAGCGAGGAGACGTATAATGACATGATTAAAAATCCTAAAAGATTACAGCAGTACATAGAGCGAGTAGGGTTTGATTTAATTGCTCCCCCATCTGATAAATTTTGGGAAAACCAGTTTATTAGAATCAGGCCAATGATATCAGTGGTTAATCAATGGACTACAGATAGGCATGCAGATATCCCTTTTATGTCAGGAAGAGAATATGACTATGCACGAGAAACATACAAAGTAGGGAAAGATGAACACACAAGATGGAGAACTGCTGGAGATCGACAAGTGTTTTTTCTGGGAGGGCGTATTTTGGCTGCAGAACCAATAGTTACTCCTGGAGAAAGTAAAGGGGCTGGAAAGGTTCCTGATGATCCGATTGTCCAAGACATAATGGAGGAGTATCAAGTAAGAGTACTTCCAGATAAAGAAACAAATAAACCAGACATTAGACGTCAGGATATTCGTTTTGGCTTAATGCATAAATATTTAGCGCAGTGGCACCCTGAAAAAATTATGGAAGCATTTGCCTATGAAACAGACCCAAATACTGCAAGAGAAGGGTATAAAGGAGATCTTGATAAAAGATTCACAGAATTTTTTACTAGTCCAGAAAGTAATTTTCTTGAAGCAATTGGAAGAAGAGAAGGGATGATTTTTGATATCAGCGGACAGCCTTTGCAAGGAGATGCTATGGCACAAAGACGATTTGAAGCGTTTCAGCGATTTATTGTGCCGGCGCTTAATTCCATTCGCTCTGATGCTATTAACGGCGTTGAGCTTGTTTTCAATCCTGCAACAGGACAGCTAGAAAGAGTTATGGGAAGAAAAGCACCAGTTCAGGTAGATTTTGGTGCAGCTGCTTTTCCTGAGCTTGATGGACTCGCTCCCGGAGCCGCAGCAAATGTGCAGCGCATGATGAGAGCAATGACAGATGCTGTGAAAGCAAGTGGCAGAGGAGACCCATTTAGGACAGGACAACCAAACAGAAATAGTCTTATTGCCCGGCTTGCCTATGACCCAATGATGGAACATGTTTTACGAAAAGCACCAATTGAGCTTATTGATGTGCCCTATTGGATGATGCATGGAAAAGACGTATTTGGAAAGGAAAAAAGTATTGATATTAATCAAATGCTTGGAGGAAATAATCAGTTTGCAAGGTTTTATGGAGATAATGTCCATTCATCAAAGGCACGAGCAGGTATTATGAAAACAGCATCTGGTAATCCAAATGAAATAGAAAAAGTTCTCCAGACCTTTCAGGAGGAAACAGCTGAATCAATAAAAATGTATAAAGGAAATGCAGATGCCTGGGATTCTGAGGCTCCTATTGAGGCGTCCCTTTTGGATTATGTGTTTGCAAAAGGAGGAGAAATTATTGGAGCAGAAGATAGTGGCTTATTTGCCCGTGCAGCAATGTTTTTAGGAAAAGGACCAGAAGCACGGAAAACATTTGGTTTTCGAACCCGCGCGCTTAATTCTGCGCAACTGAAAACATTGTATTGGACAACAATGTTTCCAAGGTTAGGGTTTGCAGAAAAAACTCCCCAGCAACGATTTATGTATGACATGATTTTTGGAAGAGGAAGAAAACGCAGAGCTCGAGGGGTTTGGAAGATTCTCTTTGTTGCTCTGATGTTAACCATTCAGTCTACTCTGGATATTTCCGGAAGCGCATTTAATGAGCAATTAAAAGCTGCGTAAAAAAGAAAGAGTTTATCCGCCAACTTGTCTTCTAAATCGTGACCATGCCTTCCCAGCAATATTTTCAATTGGCTTAATCTGACCATTTTTGTCATAAGAGATTTCCTGTCCAGCAACCGTTCCAAAGGCATTCTTTGCTAGTCCTCCTGCACCCTTTGCTCCAAGGCCAATATTAGAGAATGCAGCCTGTCCTAGCTTATTCTGAGGAGCTTTAAAGACCTCTTTCATAAGACCAACAACAGAGGGCGCAATCAAAATAATCACAACACCAATAAGAAAGGAAAGAGGACTTGATCCTTGAGAGACAGCACCAGATGGATTGGGATTCCCAATAAGAGGAGGGACAAACAGTAAATTTTCGTTGCCCCCGGCTGCTTGCATAAAAAGATTTCCCAAAAGAAAAATGCCTATTGCAGCAGGGAAGGCTGCCAAATTGGCCAATAAACCCTGTGCCCATGACTGAAAATTGATTTTACTTCCAGGAATCATGCCTAGAAGAATATAAAATGGTCCCAAAACAATATCAATAAGAATATATACATAAGCAAGAGCAAGAGCCATCCAGAGCCGAAACATAGCAACCAAAAGCGCGATTAAGATAATAATTCCTCCGATAATGCCAATAATCCAGCTGACAAGAAATCCTAAAATATTGGCCAATACTTGGCCAACTGTTCCCACAATGGTTCCAGATAGCCAACAGCCAACGTCATACCAATTACAGCTTTGCGTGGGGGGGACAAGTCCTAATTGATTGGAGGTATTGCCGGTAAAAATTCCAAGCATCACATCTTTTACGCTTCCTCCTGCTCCAAAGGTGACGCCTGCAAATCCGCCAGGCGCAGCGGCATCAAAAAATCCAAAGGGGTTATTAAATAAATGTCCCACTACTTTTCCGGCCTGAAGCCCTGAGCTTGGCACGCCGGTGAGAATATTAATGACAAGAAATGTTCCAACCCACATGGCATCAATGAGAAGCCCTGCAATGGCAAACGAAAAGGTAACTAAAAGCAGTCCAATAACAAGACGAGGAAGCTGGTTTTCTATAGTCATGACGGTTCTGGGGTCAATTTTAAACCTGAGCATGATACCAAATCCAACAAGAATAAAAATAAGAACAAAAAACAGATAAACAATATTTCTAAAAGTTTTCCAGATATTAACAAGGGGATTAATGCCGCAAAATCCAACACCAATTCCTGCTGAAGGGTCACAAGAGCTGGCTGCATACGTATGTTTTACCAACCCAAAATTAGAAGAGATGTCTTTTGTAAAATCAGAAAAATGAGCAGGAGGGGTATACAATGTGGCAATCATCTGAACAGATGTTCCAAGTAAGCCTCCGCTTTTGATGTAGCCAATTTTGCCTGTATGAAAATCATAGCCAAGACAGGGCATTTTAGGGTTACTCAAATCAATACCAGACATTTCACACCCTGCTGCATCAAGAACTTCTAACAGCACATTTTGAGAATAGGTATGTAAATTCTGAGGGATAGCAGGGTCTTGATTGGTAGGATAGCTTTGGGCAAGAGCACTTGCCGGAAAAAGCAGAACAAAAAAAAGAAGAAATCCAAGAATCCAACGGACAGTGCGAGCCATACAATTTTAGTGTGCCCGTTTTCTAAAAAAATGTCAAGAATTTTGAGCGGAGAGGACGGGATTCGAACCCGTGATCATCTTACGACGATACCCGCTTTCCAAGCGAGCGCACTAGACCAACTATGCGACCTCTCCAGTTTACTTTGTTATTTCTTGTAATCTTTTATGTGCTTTTTGCCAGACTGTTTTATCAGATGGATAGGTAAGTCTTAGGGCTACATCTTTGTCTTCCAGCCACTCAACATTTTCCATCTCCCAATCATGCTTGGTAATATCTCCCCCGACAAATTTCATTAAGAAATAATACACGGTTTTGTGATGTTTTTCTCTATTCATTTGGTACCAATAGGAGATAGGAGAGACAGGCTCAATAATTTCTCCAATTGCTCCTGTTTCTTCTGTTACTTCTCGAAGTGCTGTGTCTTCTTTTGATTCTCCTTCAATTTTGTCTCCAATAAATCCTTTTGGAAAAACCCACCCGTGATGGCCGGAATGTTGGGAGAGTAAAATAAAAAGTTGTCCGTGTTCTTCTTTAAAGACAATCCCACCAGCTGAAAATTCTTCTTTCGTCATAAAAATAAAAGGTGATTGTAAGTAAGATATCAAGCAACGTAACGCTCTTTTTTATTACAATCGTGCTGCTATTATAGCTGAAATGATTGTCTTTTGCAGCTAAGTAGGATAGGATAAACGTATGGACGATTTACAAAAAACACAATTGGAAGAAGTTTCTGGACAACCTGTTGGGTCTGTGCAGCAAGCAAGTGATTTATCTACAGAAAAACCAATGCAGGAATTGGTAGACCAGGTAGAGCGAGATCTTCTTGCTCACATCTACACCAATTTGCAAAATAATCTTTTGACAGGAGAAGCAGCACAACAATTGGCAAAAGAGTTTTTGGGACTTTTGCCATTTCAGGATAAAAAAGATTTGGTTGAAAAATTGGGAGGATTGGGACAAAAATATGTAGAAGCCAGGCAAACGTATGTTAAATTGGGAATTCCGTTGGAAGAACAACAGCGCCAAGAACGGCTTGATTTAATGCGCTCTCATATTCAACAGGGAAATCTTGAGGATGCACTGGCGGTTGCCAAAGGAGAGAAATAATGGCAGAGACAATTGCTCCTCCTCCAGCTGCAGGAAAAAGGGTAGAAGGGCCAAAACGCCCAAATGCTTTTGAAAAAATGAGAGCAGCCCGGGCAAAGAAAGTTGAAGCTTTGCACGCAAGAGGAAAGAAAACGCTTGTAGAAAAGTTATTGGGTAGAGGAGCGCGGGCAGAACAACGAGGAGATTCTGCGGAAAATCAGTTTCGCCAGATGGCAGCAGGTGCTCCAGAAACAAGAACGTCACCAACTACTCCTTCCCCAGAACCAGGTACCCGTCCAGGAGAAGCTTTGCCACCAGCACCTCAAGGACCTTTTAGGCCTGCAGAGAATAATCCTCCCCAACTTCCGCTAGGAGGAGAAAACACTCCCCAAGGAGCACATGCTCCTGATGTCATCCCTGTTGCTCCCACAGCAGATACGCAAGTGAAACCTGAAGATTTAAAAAAAGTAAAAGCAGAGCAGCTGAGTCAAATGCGACAAGATAGGGCTCGGCAAGCAGAACAAGCAGGTCTTTCAGCAGATGTGGCAAAAGCAGCTGGAGAAAATGCTGCTAATTTAGAGTTTGCAGAGCAAAATTGGAGCAACCAGGATTTGCTCAATGAGTTGTCCGCAGGGGACGCAGGTTTAAAAAAAGCAACTGAGCAGGTTCAAGCTCGAAAAGATGAAGAAGATCATCAGGCAGAACTCCAAAAACAAGCAGACGCGCTCACAGCCCAGGCAGCTAGGGTACAACAAGAAGCAACAGCGGCCGCTCAGGCAAAAACAGAAGCAGATAAAAAACGTTTGGAAGATATAAGAGAAGAAAGACGAACACAAGAACACGCATATGACACTGCCGAATCTGCTGGTGCTCAAACTCTGGCATATCTCAACGAGCAGGCGGCACGAGAAGATCTGGTAAAAGAGAAAGCAGCGCAGCGAACAGAGGGTATGACTGAGACAGATGCAAAGAAGGCAATTCAAACAGATGCAAATGCAGCCACACGGGAAATGAAGCAAGACCGCTTTGACAAGAGACTTGCTCGAAATGACAGGCGTGCACGAAAAGAAATCAAATTTGTTGAGAAAACATTAAGAAAAAGAGCGGCAGAAGGTGATCCGAGAGCAATTGATGCACTCAAAAAACTTGCGTATACAGAGGATATTGATACATCAAATGATAAAGATTTGGGTCGAATGCTCACTGAGGTACGAAGAAATGTTGTTGGAGTTAAGTCTCCAAAGGAATGGATAGGAAGACGTTTGAAGAGTGTCTTTAGAAGGGGAGAATATAAAAAAGATCAGGCTGAGCGAGCCCTTATGGCAGCACAAGCAGAAGTTGATGTGCTCACAGCAGGAAAGCTTCAAATGGATAAGCTAAAAGAAAAGCATAAGAAAAAACATGCTTTCAGAGATTTTCTTCTTGCTTTTGGGTTGGCCATCGTTTCAACAACAATGGATATCGGACAAGATGCAACACAACAACAGATGCAGCAACAAATGCAGGCACAATAAGTGTGCCTGAGAGGATTCGAACCTCCGACCCTCAGATCCGGAATCTGAAGCTCTATCCAACTGAGCTACAGGCACAGATGCTTGTGCGGAGAGAGTGGGATTTGAACCCACGGTTGGAAAAACTCCCAACAGCGGTTTTCGAAACCGCCGCACTAGACCACTATGCGATCTCTCCATGGGGTTTGGTGTACCCGAGAGGATTCGAACCTCCGACCGTCAGATCCGCAATCTGAAGCTCTATCCATCTGAGCTACGGGTACAGAAAAAGGGAAGCGTAGTGGTATTTTATCTTACTTCTTGGTTTGAGGCAACCGAAACCTATTTTTCTAAAGGAAAATTTTTGGAGAGCCAGGTAGCAGAGCGTTCCATAAAAGTGGGTTTGACATACTCTCGAAACGGAAGATAGGGAAGCAAAACTGATTTAATGTGGGCAACGCTGATTTTATCTCCCAGGGTAATAGTGAGCTCTCCTGGGAAAAAGGTTTTTGTTCTGATGTGCAACACGTCTACTCCATAGGTTTTAATAAAGTAAAAATCATATAATTCCTGCCAGAGAAAATAATGATCTTCTACTTGGACTCCTTCACTACTGATGCGGTAATGGAAATCATGAGGTGGGACTGTTGCCATAGCAAATGTTAAGAAAACAAACGCCAAAACAACCAGCATAAGCATATATTCAGAAAAAAGGAATAAAATTACTTCAATAAGAAGCATAATGAGAAGTGTTGTTGCAAAATACTGTTTTCCTCGTTTTTTAAATGGTCTTCCGGGGCCTTGCCAGGCAAGAAGGGTAACAACTTCGTGGGATTTGGGGTGAGAATGTTCTTGAGCAGCCATATAGTAACTGTATCTATTTTGAGTAGGGAAAGTCAAGACGGGTGTGGTGAGAAAAGGGGATGTTTGGTATAATAGAGCCTCACGGAGAGGTCGCATAGTGGTCTAGTGCGGATGTCTTGAAAACATCTGTGGGTTCACGCCCACCGTGGGTTCGAATCCCACTCTCTCCGCAGCCTTACTTTTTTGCATCCTCCCGAGGTTTCCCCACATTTTCAAAAGCACTATTGAAATTTCGATAGTAGTTATATGCTGTCTCAATAGGAAATCTCCACCGTCTTTTATCTTGTTTTTGGGGTACACTGTCAACTGAAATAATATCTTCCCAGCCATGAGGGTTGGGGAGTCCTGGATAGGGATATTCTTCTCTTACATTTCGTATAGAAATTGTTTGAATGGTTTCTCTATTTTGTTTTTTTGCCAATGCAACCCGGTGAAATCCGTCTGCAATAAGCGGGAATATTCGTTGATCTGCCTCTTTTTGGTATTCAATAATAATTGGCAGGAGGGTAAATATATCTGGGCTTTGATCTGTTGTATAGGAGAGATATCCATTGAGGTTGAATATATCCAGGTTATGCTCTGCGAGTGCGTTTTGGAGCGCCTCTGCTCGTTGAATGGATTCTTCTAATTGGTACAGCTGAGAGGGAAAAATATCTTTAACAGGGGTGTGGCTCAACGAGATGTCTGCTTGTTGATAAATATAGATGGGCTTTGTTTTTTCAGTGTGAAGAAGCGTGACGTTTCGTAACCGTTGGAGCAGTTCTTCTTGAGAAAAGTGTGTAATTTGTGTGATTTTCATAATAATAATTTTTCCAATGCTTTAACTGATTCTGTGGGATTATTTTGATTAAAAATAAATCCTTGCCAGCCCATTTTTTGAGCCGCTAGAATATTTTCTTCTTTATTATCTATAAAGAGAATTTCTTCAGCAAGAAGTCCTGTTTTTCCCTGCGCTAGCATATAAATTTCTTTTTCAGGCTTTGCAAAACCTACTTTTGAAGAATCAACAATATGGGTAAATAAAACATTTGGGAGGAGATTTTTTTGTTGTATTTTGTCAAACGTTCC
Source organism: Patescibacteria group bacterium (assembly GCA_035715145.1). GTDB lineage: Bacteria > Patescibacteriota > Microgenomatia > Levybacterales > UBA12049 > DASTLH01. Next base: position 15,513 of record DASTLH010000009.1, on the reverse strand, counting down.
ACTATAGCTGTTGGTAATAATTCCCAGCTGATAGGTAGGGTGCAATTTCGAAATCAAAGTGTGCATCTCTTGAATGGGAGATAAAAGGGTAAGCCATTCTTCAAAAGGATTTGTAGTTTTTATTGAAGGAAATTCTTTCTTGTAGAGCGTTAGGAGGTCTGTTGTACTGACTGTTCCTTTATAGATATTGAAACGGTGTTTTTTGTAGACTTTTTTAAAGTCTTCATAGTTTATCCCCAATAATTTTTCAGCAAAATCTTTTGACGTTGCGCCAGAAATAAGGACTTCTCCGACATCAAAATAGATAAATTTTACTCTCTTCATATAGGGATTATAACAGTTTTTTATTTTGCGGCTCTGAGGGCATTAATAATAACAACTACATCAATTCCTTCTTGAAGGATTGCTCCATAGAGTGGGGGAATGAGGCCCCATGCAGCAAAAATCATGGCAGCAATACTCATGCCAATACCCCAAAAAATACTCTGTTTGGCAATTGTAATGGTTCGTTTTGACCCAAGGACAGTTTCTAGCACAACAGAAAAATTGCCCCCTAAAATAACAACATCTGCTGCATCAGTTGCTGCTGTTTGTTCTTGGTTACTAAACACAATTCCAACATCTGCTCGGGCAAGGGCTGGGGCGTCATTAATACCATCGCCAACCATAGCAACAGCCATTTTTTTAGACTTTAATTTTCCCACCTCTTTTTCTTTATCATCAGGAGAAAGTTGTGCTTTGATTTCAATAGGAATGCCAAGTTGGGCTACTAGTTTTTGAGCAACGGAAAGTTTATCTCCGGTAAAAATAAATAAGTGAAGACCAAGGTTTTTGAGAGATTCGATGACGTCTTTTGATTGTTTTTTCATTTCATCCTCACAAGTAAAGATACCAAGCAGCGTTTTTCCTTCAAAAATTCCAATTGCCATGGTATCTTGGTCATTAGGAAGTTTGGAGAGCATGTATGTTTTTTTGTTATATACACCTGAAATGCCTTTTCCAATCTCTTCTTTAATGGATTCAACTTTGACCCTTTTTGAGGTTTTTTTCTCAGCATAGGTGCTGATTGCTCGGGCAAGAGGGTGAAGAGAGTTTCTTTCAACAGCAGTGGCAATTGCTAAAAGGAGATCTTCATCAATTGTTTTCTTTTCTAGTGAAAAGGCAGTAACAGTTGGTTTGCCAAGAGTGATTGTTCCGGTTTTATCAAAAACCAGGGTATTAATTTTTGCAAGAGATTCAATACTTGCCAGCTTCTTAACAATAACTCTTTTTTTTGCAGCAGCATTGACTCCTCCCATCAGAGCGATGGGTGTTGCGAGAATAAGCGGGCAAGGGGTTGCAACCACCAACACTGCAAGAATACTGGTGAGTGTGTGAAAGTGAGAAAATGCAGCGATAGCAATGATAAACGTAATGCCGGTAAAGTAGGTGCTGTATTGATCTGCAATTCTAATAAGAGGAGCTTTCTCTTCCTGAGCATTTTTTACTAGCTCTATTATTTTTGAGTAGGTAGAATCTTCCAGAGATTTTGTTACCTCAATGACAAACGGGTTGCCGCTATTGATAACACCACTTCGGATAGAATCGCCTTCATATTTTTCAACAGGGTAGGGTTCTCCTGTCAGACTTGCTTCGTCCAAAAGGGCATTTTCAGAAATAAGCTTTCCATCAAGTCCAACAACTTCACCTTTTCTAATAAGTAGTTTTTGTCCAATGACAATATCTTTTAAAGACACGGAAATCGTATTATCTCCTTTTACCACTGCTGCTTTTTGAGGGAGCCTATCAATTAATGAGGTGAGAGATTCTTTGGCAAGCGATGCTCCATAGTCTTCCAGTTTATGCCCTGTTGCGCTCATAAGAGCAATAACCATACCAACGACATATTGTTGGGTAATAATGGCAACGACCACTGCCAAAATTGCAATGTAATCAAGCGCAAATTGTTTTTTTAAAAGTGAGGAAAAGGTTTCACGTACTAAGTCATAGCTTCCTAAAAACATTGCCAAAATTGCAATAAGTATTGCAACAAGAGGAAGATGCAAAAACTGTAAAAAAAGATACACAGGAATTCCCAAAAGCACTAAAAGAGGAACTTGAAAAGCCTTCATGATTATAACGATTTTCTTTGTATCCATAGGCATATTATACTCTTCAATTCGCATCTTTTCTAAACACGGCAATATATTCACTATTGCCTCCTTTTCCGCCCAAAAGAGGAGATTTTGTAAAATCTAAAAGCTTTATTGGAAAAGTATTTTCAAGATGGCTTGCAACGTTTTTTGAAATACTTTCTGCCAAATTTTCATCAAGGACGCCCTTTTTTAGAAGAGATTTATCTGCTTGGTAGTGTGGTTTAATAAGCGTAATAATAATTCCATTATCTTTGAGATTTTTTATAATATTTGGTATCACTTTTTCCTGTTTTGTCCAGGAGGTATCGTTGGTAATAATATCCATTTTCTCAGGGAGTTCAACGTGCATGGCATTGGTTCTTTCCATGACAACGACACGGGGGTTATTTCTGAGTTTCCAGGCAAGTTCTCCGTAGCTCGTGTCAATGGAATATACTTTTTGTGCCCCTTCTTGCAACAGACAATCAACAAAGCCTCCTGTGGAAGAGCCAAAATCAGCGCAGATGAGTCCGTTGGGGGAGATATGAAACGTGTGAAGAGCAAAGGCAAGTTTTTCTCCAGCGCGGGATACAAAATTCATAGAACAATTATTTGGCGGAGAGGGCGGGATTCGAACCCGCGAACCCTTGCAGGTTGGCGGTTTAGTAAACCGCTGCACTCGACCACTATGCGACCTCTCCTGATGATGGTTATTATAGCAAAATTTTGGAGAAAAGATGTGATGTTTTGCGTAGATGCGGAGGAGACAGGATTCGAACCTGCGTGAGCTTTACAGCTCAGAGATTTAGCAAACCTCCGCAATGGGCCTCTATGCGACTCCTCCGTGAGCATCTATTATACCAAAGTACAAGGTAAACAGGGAGTTTGCTACACTACATTCATGGCACTTCTTGACTATTTATTTCCCAAAAATTGTGTTGGGTGTCAAAAGTGGGGAGCATACATCTGTCCCAATTGTTTTTCTGGGATTTCGTTTGAAACAATTCCTACCTGTTATGTGTGTCAAAAACAAAGCATTACTGGATTAACTCATCCAAAATGTCTCGGTAAATATACCCTTGATGGCGTGTTTCCCGTTGTTTTATATAAAGGAATAATAAAAAAGCTTTTATACCAATTTAAATATGAGCCCTATCTTTCTGATTTAAAAACAATTCTCTCAGAGATTATGTATGAGGGGCTTATTCAACAGGAAATATTTATGAAAAAGGCACTTTCTCAGGCAGTGTTTTCTCCTATCCCATTATCTGTTAAAAGAAGAAAAGAAAGAAGTTATAACCATGCGGAGCTTTTGTCACAAGAGCTTGGGAAAAAATTAGGCGTTTTAACACAAGCAACCCTTAAGCGAATAAAAGAAACAAAACCACAATACAATTTGGGAAGACAAGAACGCCGTCAAAATCTCAAAGATGTGTTTGGAATGAAGACAAAAGGGGTTGTTTCGGTAGTTTTGGTTGATGATATTGTGACAACTGGTGCCACTCTTTTAGAAGCAGCAAAAATTTTGAAAAAAAATGGAACACAAACCGTGTACGCAGCTATTTTTGCGCAAGAGGGAAAGTGTGGAGATGTGGGGGAGTGACCCCCAGTCCAAGGGAACAGTGTAAAAACATCTACAAGCGTAGTCAGGATATAGTGCTCGCAGTATCCTGTTCCTCCTGACAGGAAAGATACTGCTAAGGTCGAAATACCGAATAAGTGGTGACCAGCCACATATCCTGTTCTCTCAACTAAGTTGATACGTAAAGCTTCCGTTGAGAAAGGAGTGCTTTACGCAGCGTCTTATGCAGCCTGCACGAATGCAGGTTGGTAAGAACTTGCAGGCACAAAAGCGTCTGCAATGTCAGCCATTACTGGCTTAACTACGCGCTGAACAAATCTGTCAGCTTGTATTTTTTGACTCTGTTTTACGACTACTCGTCAAAGTCGGCTTGCAGTTTTTAAAGAGCTCGTCTCGTCGATTCAATTCATCCCCGCGTTAAAAAAATTCTTCTTCCATCTGTCTATCAAGATCTCTTTGCCTTATTGTCTCTTTTTTCTGGTATTGTTTTTTTCCTTTTGCCAGAGCCAGTTGGACCTTGATAAAACTGCTTGTAGTATACAGCGAAATAGGCACAACTGTCAACTTTTGACCATCCATTTTAGCCTTAAGCGCAAGGATTTCCTTCTTGTGCAAAAGAAGCTTTCTTGACCGTTTTTCATCGTATCGTTCTGGGCGAGAATACTGATAAGGAAAAATAGATGCATTCACCAGATATGCCTGTCCATTGGTGATTCTTACGTGACTGCCACTTAAATCAGCATGTCCCAAACGCACGGCTTTTACTTCTGCACCAAGGAGTTGGATCCCAGCTTCAAACCGTTCGTGGAGGTCATAGTCATACCCGGCACGTTTATTGAGTATTTTCATACCCTAATGATAGCAGAAAAACTTATTTGAGGCTAATTTGGTAGACGTCTTTTCCGCTTAAAACGTAAGCTTTCTTATTCTTCTCATCAACGGATAGCTGGGTTGCTCCTTTAAAGAGATTATTATTATATTGAATAATAAATGCGCCTGTTTTTGATAAAACAACGATTCTGCTATTGCCATTATCCAAGATATAGACGTTATCATCATCAACCGAGGTTGTTATAACAGAAGGGCTGACAAAAGGTTTATCCAACCCAGTAATGGTAAAGCCATCTTCTTTGCCTTTGGTAAATTTAAGAATATCTTTGCCAGAGAGTACCCAGATAGACCCATCAATTGCCAAACTACTTGCTGATGACAAATCAGGTGAAACGCCAGAGGCAAGGTAATCTGATTTTGAGAATTTTGTGCCAGAGGGAGTATATTTGAGAATTCCTGCTGTTTTATCTAACACATAAAAATTAGTAAGGTAGGGAGAAAAGCCTCCAATGTTTTTCCAATCTGAGACATTTTTAATAATTTGTTTTGCGGTCGTTGTTTTTATGTTGGTTTGGGTGATACCAGAATTATCTGCCGTGTAAAAATTAGTTGTATCAGAACTAACGTAGGGAGCAGTTTGGGAAGCGGCAAATGTCAGCAAAGGAGAATCAGTAGTTTTTTCTGCAGTTACGGTATTTACATTGGCGGTTTGGGTAATTGCGTCTGCAACTTTTGCCTGGAGTTGGGAAATTTGCTGATCTTCTTTTGAGCCCTTGGGGAATTTCCCCTGAGCGTTACTCAGTAATTTTTGTGCAGCAAGAAAATCATCATGAGCAAGAGATCCGTTGAGGGTGATTAGGCCAGCTCCTTCTTCATATTTTTTTTCAGCAGGGGTATAAAGACTGGCAAAAAGTTGTGCTTTTTCTGATTGTTGTTTTTCATAGAGGGTAAGCGCACCGGTTGCAACAAAAACAATGATAAGAATGCCAATAATGGTAAGAAGGAGTCTTCGTCTATGAGAAAGAGATTTTCTTTGTTCTGAAGAAGCAGGTATCTCGTGGGATTTTTCCTGAAGTACTTGCTGCTGAGTTTGAGAAATTGGTTTTTCCGGCTCTTCTTCAGATTCTCTTTCTTCCTCTGCAGCCGGGTGGGTTGGGGTGATTGTTTCATCTTCATAGGAAAGCAAAACAGACGCAGCTCCTCCTTCTTTTGTCGAATGAATTTCAGGAGAAAATATTTCGGCAGCGTCATCAATGGAATTTGCTAAAAGAGTATCAAATAATTTTTCTTTTGAAACATGCGTTGAAAAACCAGGGGTGTTGAGAACAACTCTATCTCCATGCTCTAAAAACCCAGAAGAAGAAATAACTTGGGGGGTGTCTTCTTCTTGCTCAAGGAGCGTCCCTAGGCGGCCTTTTCTCAGAAGATAAACAGATCCATTACCAGCCATGACAAGATAGAGCATATTTCGTATCACAACAGCGACAAGAAAAGAAATACTGTGGGTATCTGCCGATTTTTTATAGGTAGTTTCTACGGCTGTTGTAATGTTTTGTAAAGTTTTTTCCTCTAAAGGGAAGTATTCTGATTCAAACGTGTTGAGGAGATCTTTGCCCACAATAGCAAGGGAGGTTTCATCTTTCTCATCTTTTGGAGAAACAGAAATAACAGCACTTACTGCTCCTGCGTGGTATGCCTGAGCCCATGCAGCAGTGGTACTAGAAGCAACTATTTTTGCGACATGAATATTTTTTGCCATTATTTATAGTATAACCACAGCAACAATAAAAAGTACAACTGTAGCAATAATAAGTCCCCAGCCAATGAGCAGTAAAAACGGATAAAGATATGGTTGGGTAACCACTTTATTCATTGATCTGACCTGTTTGAGAATCACAATGACGAAAATAAAGAATAAAAGAATTAGTCCCAAAGTACCGACCTTAAAAAGACTGGTGATATGTAAAAGAGTAAATAAATAGTTAGACTCCACTGGTCCCCCTTCCTTTTCCAATTTGTTCTTCGACAATTTCGACTGCTCTATCAGGATTGGGGACTGCTTGTAAATCAAAATTGTCTATGGTTCCTGCTGTCTGGACTAAGACATCTCCATAGTTAAATAGAGTTCTAATAACACTACTTTGTGTATAGCTAACGTCCTGGACAAGATCCATTTTTGTTTCTGCGATATTTTTATACACCACTTCAGAGAAATCGATATCAACAACACGCTCGGTTGTAATAAGAGAAGTGTTAAAAAACCACGTGATAAAACTCATAAACATATATGCTGCAATAATTAAGTAATAAAATGCTACTAAGACAGTGACGTAGGAGGGGGAGAGAAGAATAAAGGGAGTACTTTGTTGATTAAGATAAGTAAGAACAAATGGTGGGAGAATTGCAAAAACAAGTGAGAAAAAAATCCAAGGGACATTGGTAATAAAACTTTTTCTCAGTAAAAGAAGAATGGTTTCATTGGGTTCTTGTGTTTCAAAGGTAACGTTTTCAGGCATTTCACAAAATGCAGAAAATGCATGCATTGTTTTGTGAGGATTTTTTACCTTGGGAGGAGAAGGTTTCTTTTCTGAAGGGGGAACTTGAGGCAGAGACGCACCTTTTGCCATAAAGGGTTCTGGAGTTGGTTGGGCAATAGAAGACTCAGATCCGTCAAAGCGACGATCTCGTACTAGTTCTTCGGTAAAAATATCGGGCATATTATCTTATTTCTATATTATACAACGGTCCGACGATATTGATATTAGAGGGAGCACGAAGGTTGAAGTAATTTTTAAAGTCATTCCCAGAGAATGATTTGCTTCCGCCGTCTCCTGTAAAATTGATTGTGGTTGTTGTTCCACTGCCAAAGTCTGCGTTGACAGAACCAGAAGAAATAGTATTGAAAGGAGTGATACCTCTATTTTGTAATTCCTGTTTAACTTGGTTGCTGTCCCAAGTTTCAACCCCATCGGGATTTGGTTTGTCTGTTTGAGATAAATGCTTTTGTGTTGAAGAGTCAGCTTGTGCAAGCAGTAAGACATTCACAATATCTGCAAGTTCTTCTGGTTTGAGCCATGCAGTTCCATTGTATGCTGATCGTCCGCCCCAATCACAATAAAACCAAGGAGAGGATTTATCATAGGCATTGTTGTTTAAGTCAGCAAAGCTATTAACACTTCCTGTTCCATCAAATCCAGATTTTGTAAAAGAGGTAGAGCTCCAGCCAACATCTGAGGAACTATGGAAATATCCCCCAGCAGTGGAAGAGAACCACGCTTTGATAGGTTGCCCTCCCTGGACCATCACTTGACCTGTTGTTTGGTTGACAGCACTGTCCCAATTTCCTCCTTTTGGATCTGTTTTAAAGACCTGGCAGCTTTGGGTGGTACAAATACTTGCTGCGCCATTATTGGTTGTTGCCAAGACATAGGATCTGGCAGCAATTGCTTGGGCTTTAAGTGATTCAATAGGCCAATTATCAGGAACTTCATAAATTCTTTTTACATAATCTTCAAGAGAGCCAGTCCAAATGATGTTGCCGGTATTAAATCCGTCCCCGTCGTTAACTTTGATAGTGATGCCACTCATATTTTGGAGGCTGTCAAAGTTGTAGTATGCGTGGAGAATCGTGTCGCTATTTTGTCCTGCATCAGCTCGTCCTTTTGCTCCGTATTGGCTCATGCCAACTCTATGAGGAACGCCATAGGTAAATAAACCAAGTTTTGGACTAAATCCTGGATCTTTACCGTTGGTGAGATCGCTACTGCATCCTCCGCTGGTCGTATAGGCAGATGTTGGAAGGCCTAAGCTTCCCAGTTTTGCTGCCAGAAGTTGTTGCTGTTGGGCTGAGAGTTGTGCAATTTGGTTGGACAAACTTGCCTGATATGCTTTTGCTCCTTGAACAATTTTATCCAGTTTGGCAGATTGATCATCAAGGTTTGCCTTAAGAGCGCTCAGACGGGTTTCTTCATCTTGAAGATCTTTTTTCTTTTGCTCTAAGTCAACAATTGAAAGAGCAAGGTTGGTTATTTGTTGTTTGTCTTGGTTGACCGCTGCTTGTTGATAGGCCAGAGTTCGGGTTATCTGATCGATAGAGCTCGTTGAGAAGAAAATCAGAAGAGGATTGGTATAGGAAGTTTTGATGTAATAGTTTCGGATAAGCACATTAAGAAGTTGTTCTTGTTGGACGATATTTTTGTACCCTTCATCGATATTTTTCTGTTTTTGGGCAACGTCTGCATCAATGTTGGCAACTTGTGTTTTGATATCTGCGATTTGTTGTTGCATGCTGGTGAGTTGTGATTCAAGAGGTCGGGTAGCATTTACTGACTGATTAAGTTGAGACGTGAGGTCGTTAATTTGTTTGGTAAGATCGTCTAACTGATCTGCATGATTTGGCGTGACAAAGAAAAACAAGAAAAGTGTAGTAGATAAAACAAATGCGATAAAAAGGAGAATTCGTTTCATAGAAGACATATTTATTCTAGCACGTTTTTGCTTGTAAAAAAAATGTTCTGCTTGCGAGTGAAATAACTTTGAGATAGCATAAAGGTATGGAATCATTTGATGTGGTAGCAGTAGGGGATGCATTTGTTGATGCATTTCTTTCAATTCATAATCCAACAGAAGTATGCTCGTATGATGAGACAACAGAAAAGCTCAGTCTTCATGCCGGAGCAAAGATTTTGGTTGATGAATGTGATTTTATGTTGGGAGGAAATTCCTGTAATGTTGCTGTTGGGCTTTCCCGATTGGGCCTCAAAACTGCATTGGTTGCAGAATTAGGAGATGACGAGTTTGCTCAAAAAATACACCATGGACTTGAAAAAGAACATGTTTCTTTAGATTTCGCAAAAATAACCCAAGGGGAGGCTTCCACGTTTTCTATGGGTATCCAAGTGCAAGGGGAGAGAACGTTGTTTGTTCATCATGTGAATCGCAAACATGATTTGCCTTTGGAAGGGTTGACAACAAAATGGATATATCTTTCATCAATGGGACTGGAGTGGCAACCAATGTATGAACGGGTGCTCTCATTTGTGAAAGAACAAAATATAAAGCTAGCTTTTAATCCCGGAAGCCAACAAATGAAAGACGGATATGAGTCATTTAAAAATGTTGTTTCTGTGTGTGACATATTATTTGTCAACAGAGATGAAGCAGAAGAAATGTTGTATGGAAAACTTCGAGATGCTCAGGAAAAAGAATCAGCAGAAAGTTTATTGTTTCGTCTTCAGCGAATGGGGCCAAAGATGATTGTTTTGACAGATGGATTGAATGGTTCTTATTTTCTTGATGGGGGCAACATTATTACTTCTCAACCTACTATCTTGGCAGAAAAACCTTTGGGCAAAACAGGAGCAGGAGATGCGTACGCGAGTGGATTTTTAGGAGCAGTTTTACTTGGTAAGGACATAAAAGAAGCAATGAAATGGGGCGCACACAATAGTCGGGCAGTGGTAGAGCATATTGGGGCACAAACCAACCTTTTGACAAAAGAAGAAATGGAGAGGAGAATACAGGAATGAAAGTATATATTGCCGCAGACCATAACGGATTTTCTTTAAAAGAAATACTTAAAGTGCATTTGATGCAAAAAGGAATTGAAACAGTTGATATGGGAGCAGAAGAAAAAATTCCCACCGATGATTATCCAGAATATGCAAAGCGGGTTTCAGAAAAAGTTGCAAAAGAAGAAGACTCTAAAGGAATTGTGCTTTGCGGGAGTGGCGTGGGGATTTGTATTGCATCAGATAAAATAAAAGGGATTCGCTGCGCGTTGGGGTTTGATCCCAGACAGGTAAAAGATGCCAGAAATGATGACGATGTAAACGTTTTGGCACTTGCTTCAGAATATCTTTCAGAGGAAAAAGCAAAAGAATTGGTTGATGTATTTCTTTCCAGTCCTTTTGAGCCAGAAGAACGATTTAAAAGACGCATTGAACAAATTCACCAACTTGAAGTATGAGAGACCCATATAAACTTGAAACAGAAATAATTCCTGGTCTTTTAGAGCATGATTGGGAGGAGATTGAAAAGAAAATTCACTTAGTTACTCCATTTGCTCCGGTTATCCATATAGATGTTATAGACGGAAAATTTGCTGATAATACGACTTGGCTTGATGAAAAACCATTTGAGAAATACACAAAACAAGCAGTTTTTGAAGTGCATTTAATGGTAGAAAATCCTATTGAATATATTCAGCCATTTGCCAAGGCGGGGTTTAGTCGATTTATTGGTCATATCGAACACATGAAAAGTCAGACTGACTTTGTTGCTCAGGCACAAATGTATGGGGAAGTCGCTTTGGCTTTGGATACCCCAACTCCGGTTGAAAAAATTACGGTTGATTTAGAGGATTTAGATTTTATGTTTGTGATGACAGTGAAAGCAGGATTTTCTCATCAGACATTTTTACCAGAGATGCTTGAAAAAGTAAAACAACTCAGAGAAAAAGACGTGTTTTTGCCTATAGAAATTGATGGGGGAGTTAATGACAAAACTATCGTTGAAGCAAAAGAAGCTGGTGCAACCCGATTTGTGACTACAGGATTTATTTTTAATCATGAGCATACAGAAGAACAATATAAAACACTTCTTTCTCTTGGAAAACGCTAAGGAGTTGGGCTGGGAGTACTACTGACTGGGGGAATATAGACACAGTTAACGCTATTTTCAGTTCCTTTGACAAAATACTCTGTTCTTCCCAAGCATGGCTTGGCAATAATATCGTCCGGTGTAGTCATTTGTGGTTCAGGGGTTTTGGCGACAAGGTTAGCCATAATTGTGTGCCAAATGGGAGCAGCGCCGGTAATTCCTGATGCCAGCGATTGGCTCATGGGGGTGTTGTCATTGTTGCCCACCCAGACAATAACCAATCTGTTTTTTGTGTAGCCATCGGTCCAGTTGTCTCGTTTATCATCAGTGGTTCCTGTTTTTACTGAAACCGTATGCCCTGAAATCAAAAGAGGAGAATTCGGACCAAACTCCAAGCTTCGTGCCTGATTATCAGCCAAGATATTTGAAAGAACAAAAGAAACACCTGTGCTTAAAACGGGAATAGGAGTGACTGATTTCTCTTCTAAAATAGTTCCCTGAGAGTCAGTGACTTTGAGAATAGGATTGACATCAATTCGTGATCCACTGTTTGCTAGTGTTCCATAAGCAGTTGCCATATCAATCATGCTCACTTCTGCTGCCCCTAAGGTGACTGACAAACCATAATGGTCTGCAGGTTGTAAATGAGAAATTCCTAATGCGTGTCCCATATCAACAAACGCTGGAATACCAATGCTATTTAATGTTTTTACAGCAGGGATATTAAAAGAATTGGCAAGGGCAATTCGTAAGGGGACGAAGCCGTGAAACCTGCCATCGTAATTAACAGGTGCATAGGTTTCCCAAGCATTTCGATAGACAACCGGACTATCATCCATCATCGTTGCTGCGGTATATCCTTTTGAAAGCGCTGCGGCATAGGTAACAATTTTGATAGAAGAGCCAGGTTGTCTTAAAGAAGTGGCAATATTTACATTTCCCCAATCTGGGTTGTTGTAATCAGCACTTCCTACCATTGCTAAAATATCTCCATTTTGTGGATTGGTAACCAGTGCCGCGCCATTGGTGAGATTCAGATAGCCATCATGGGCTACTTCTTGAGAAACACTTGTTTGTGCCATTTGTTGAGTTGGGAGATCAAGACTGGTAATAACAGAAAGTCCTCCTTTTTCAACCAATGGTAAACCATATTTTTGAATGAGGAGATCTTTAATGTACATGACAAAATGGGGAGCAAGCAAAGGAAGTGATTGGGTTTCAAAGGTGAGCTGTTGGGCCTCGGCATCTTTCCTTTGTTGGGCACTGATATATCCTAATTGCTCCATTCGACTTAGCACGTCTTTTTGTCTGTTTTTCCAAAGCGTTGGGTGTTCTCCAAACGGAGAATAATCAGATGGAGCCTGTGGCATTCCTGCCAAAAAAGCAGACTGTGCCAAATCCAAATCTTTCACGTCTTTACCAAAGTAGGTTTGCGCTGCTGCTTCTACTCCCCAGGCGGTTCCTCCATAGGGAACCTCATTAAAATACATTTCTAAAATTTTATCTTTGCTGTAAATGCGCTCAGCCCAAAATGCCAGAAGAACTTCTTCTAATTTTCTATCAAGCGTTACTTTTGAAGAAAGAAGTGATGATTTAATAAGCTGCTGGGTAATGGTTGATCCTCCTTGGAAACCAGTGTGTTTGAGATCTGCAATAGCTGCTCTGATGATAGCAACAATATCAAATCCCGGATTTTGATAAAAATTTTTATCTTCAATGGCAATTGTTGCCTGCTGAAGAGGAAGAGGAATGTCTTTGAGTTTGACAAGAGTTCTGTTTTGCGTTGCATAAAACTGATAAAGAAGCGTATGGTTTCTGTCATAAATTTTTGTTGTTTGAGGAAACGGTTGTTGTCCTAAAGAGCTTGGATCAGGTAAAAAGTGCGTTAAGGTAATGCCCAGTACCGGAATAAAAATAAAAAAACTGGCAAAAATAATTCCCAGAAGAAAATATTTAATCTTAAAGACAATAGGGGAATAAAACATAAGAAGAGTTTTAGACTTTCTCTTTTTTTTCTTTCGAAAGAGTTTATGGAAAAATGTTGCAAAAGCGTTTCTTATTTCATGAAGCGCTCTAGCAATTTGATAGGCAATCCATTCAATAAGTCTGAGGAGGGAGGTAAACAGAAAAATAGTGATGTCGCCAACAAAGGTAAAAAAACCAAGGAGCAGCAAAAAAATAGCCCGTAGAATAATCATATACCCAATAAAGGCAGGCTAAAGCTATTATAGAAGAGGTAATCTCTTCTGAAAAGGGGGAGTTTTAGTGGGTTGGTGTAGGAGTGGCTACCGGACAGGTAAGGCAATATTTATCTCCGGTAACGTCAGTAAAGACTTGTTCTGATTTAAGCTCAAGATTGTCTGTTTGTCCGGGTTTTCCTGGCTGCTGAGTTGTTTTATCTATCCACATATTCTCAGTCGTTGCAGTGTCGAGTTGCTTTGGTTCTGTTCCAACAATAAAGTATTCATTTCGCACAGGACATCCGCCTGAAGTTCCTGGCGCAGGAGGAAGAAGACCGGTTGTTGAGCAGATAGGTTTTTGGACGACATTTCCCGGTCGTGGAACTCCACCTGTTGGATTGTCAGTAACGAGTTTTTTCATTAACTTATTCCAAATGGGAGCAGCGCCGGTAATTCCTGATGCCACATTACTCATTGGGGTATTGTCGTTGTTGCCTACCCAAACAGCCACAACATATTTAGGTGTGTAGCCAATGGTCCAGTTGTCTCTGAAATCATTGGTGGTGCCGGTTTTAACAGAGACAATGTGTCCGGGAATATGAAGTTCTGATGAAGGGCCAAATTCTGCAAGTCTTGCGCCATTATCAGCGAGAATATCAGAAATAATAAATGCTACTCCATCGGGGAGAACTTTTGCTCCAAACAAAGGACTAGGGGGAGGGGTATATTTTTCCAAGACATTTCCTTTGACATCGTCCACTTCCAAAATAGGATGTAGATCAATTCTGTATCCACTATTGGCAAATGTTCCATACGCAGTTGCCATATCAAGCATGGTGACTTCTCCTCCTCCGAGAGTGAGAGATAGTCCAAATTGATTTGGATCGGCATTGGTAAATGTAGAAATTCCCATTTGGCTTCCGAGTTTGAGCATAGAATCAACACCGTTGAGCTTAAGCATTTTGACTGCAGGAATATTAAAAGAATTGCCAAGGGCAAAGCGCATTTGAGCCAGCCCATGCCATTTGAGATCATAATTTTGAGGACAGTAGGATTGGTGTCCTGGGTCTGGGTAGCAAATTGGTTGATCAACAAATGCAGTCGCAGCAGTATATCCATGAATGAGTCCGTCTGCATAATTGACAGGTTTTATAGAAGAACCAGGTTGTCTGTGGGCAATGGTAACATTCACGTTTCCATCAATTTGAGTGTCGAAATAATTTCTACTTCCTACCATTGCCAAAATTTCGCCTGTTGCTGGGTCGGTAATAACAGCAGCACCATTGGTGACATGATCTGGAATAACTTTTGCGACTTCTGAGGCAACAGTATCTTGGGCAAAGTTTTGTGTGGTTAAATCAAGGCTGGTTTTTACTTTCAGACCACCTTGTTCTACCATTTTCTCTCCATATTTTTGGACCAATAAATCTTTAATATAGAAAACAAAATGAGGAGCTTTAATAGAATTAGAGACTGGAGTAAAGTGAAGTTCTTCTGTATATGCCTTTTGTTCTTCTGATTGAGAAATATATTTCTGTTCTGCCATGGCAGTAAGAACTTGTTTTTGTCTTTGTTTGGCTAGCTCTGGGTGAGAGCCAAAGGGGGAGAAAACACTTGGTTGTTCTGGTAATCCTGCCAAAAATGCTGATTCTGCAATATCTAAATCTTTTGCGTGTTTGCCAAAATACGTTTGCGCAGCTGCTTCTATGCCATAGGCTGTTCCTCCGTAGGGGATTTGATTGAGGTACATTTCTAAAATTTGGTTTTTTGAATACAGAAGCTCTGTGGCAAATGATAAAACAACTTCTTTAATTTTTCTGGTAATAGTTCTTTCAGGCGTGAGAAGCGTATTTTTTACCAATTGTTGGGTTAGGGTTGATCCTCCCTGTACTTCCTGGTGGGAGAGGGTAACCAAAGCAGCTCTGGCAATTCCTCGTAGGTCTATCGCGCCGTGGTGGTAGAAATCTTTGTCTTCAATTGCGATGGTTGCGTGTTGAACTGTCAGAGGAATATTTTTTAGTGGCACAAACGATTGATTTCGGTTACTATAGATAGTATAAAGGAGCGCGCCGTTTCTGTCGTAGATGTGCGTTGACTGAGAAATATCAGAGCTGGCAAGTTGGACGGGAGAAGGTAAGTCTTTAAGAACAAAAAAATAGAATCCAACAATTAAAGCTAATACAGGGACGAGAAATTTCCAGTATTT
>DASTLH010000008.1:0-5464 GCA_035715145.1 Patescibacteria group bacterium | reverse complement strand
GCAAAAACACGATATTGTGGCAACAGTAAATTCATCAGAAGGTGCAACATACTACTCTCCCGAGGCTCTCCCTTCTTCTCTCTATCAGCAAGCAGCCTTAGAAACAGCACGAATTCTCAGAACTCCAGAAAATTTTCAAGGACGAGCGTATGCAAAAGGATTAGTTATCGATCCTGTGGGATGTAAAGACAGAGACGATGCAATTTGGGCAGAGGAAAGAAACGGTAAGTATGCAGTGCATGTTTCTATTGCTGATGTGGCTCACTACGTCCGAGAGGGCATGGCACTTGACCATATTGCAAGACTGAAAGGCTTTACCCATTACAGAGACGATTATACGACAGATCCATTATTTCCCAATGAATTATCCCAGGGGAAATTTAGTCTTTTAGCAGGTCAACCGCGCTTGACGATGACAATTAGTGTTGGCTTATCAGAAGCATACGAAATTGAAGAAGTTTTGATTCGCCCAACGTATTTGGTGAGTCCTGCTGATTTGACCTATGAAGATGCAGCGAGAATGAGAGAAGATCCTTCCTCTGAGTTTTATCAAACTCTTCTTCTTGCAGACAGAATTTCCCGACGAATACGAAGAAGTGAGGAGCCAGATGACCACCCCCTTCGTCGAGGAACCGTTGGTGAGGCAAGTATGCATCGAATTATTGGTGATTTTATGGCGCTTGCTAATATGGCTGTTGCAAAGTATGCAGTAGAAAATAATCTGCCAATTATTTATAGAAATTTTAAATCTAGTGAGACAGCTGGAGAGCCAACATATGGATATTATTCCGATTTGCCAGAAGGACATGCAGCAATGGGGGGAGTGTATACCCATACAACTGCTCCTATACGACGAGCTCCAGATATTTTTGCCTGGAGAAGAATAAAACAATTTCTTGATGGGCAGCAGTTGCCTCAGCATGCAATAGATAGCGCAGGACGGGTGGCGCGGCGCATCAACGCTGCATTTGCTGCTGAAAGGCGAATTAGTTAGCAGTAGTGAAGCCTTGTCTATCGTGCTACAATACACTGCACCATGGATCAAGTTTCAGAAGTTAGATCACGCATAGATATCGCCGGGCTTATTCAAGAATACCTCCCTTTGAAAAAATCAGGTAGAAATTTCAAAGCAAATTGTCCGTTCCACAATGAAACAAGCCCCTCATTTGTTGTTTCCCCAGAGAGACAGATTTGGCATTGTTTTGGTTGTAATAAGGGTGGAGATTGTTTTACTTTTCTCATGGATTATGAACATATTGAATTTCCAGAAGCTTTAAGAATGTTGGCAGATAAAGCAGGAGTTGTTTTAAAAGAAACGCAATTTGATAAAGAAAAAACTTCAAAAAAAGAAAGGCTATATACACTCAATCATCTTGCTGCAGAATTTTATCATTATTTACTTACCTCTCATGATTTAGGCAAAGACGCACTTTTGTATCTTCAAAAAAGAGGGGTAAAACCGCAGACCATGAAAACATTTTTACTCGGGTATGCTCCAAAAACAAGTAGTGCCTTAGTAACATATTTGATCAAGAAAAAAGGATATAGTAGTCAGGATATTATTGATGCAGGTCTTGGAACCATGAGAAATGGGAGAGTGGTTGATTTTTTCTTTGATAGATTAATGTTTGCGCTCTGTGATCATAGAGATAATATCATTGGGTTTTCCGGCAGGATTTTAACAGATAGAAAAGATACTTCTAAATACATTAATACCCGTGACACCCTTATTTATCATAAAGGATTAACCTTTTTTGGTTTTAATATTGCAAAAGAAGCAGTTAAAAAAGAAAATCAGGTAATTTTAATGGAAGGAGAATTTGATGTTATTTCTTCATTTCAGGAAGGGATAACCAATGCTGTTGCAGTAAAAGGGACAGCGCTCACAGAAGATCAGGTAAATCTTTTATCCCGATTTACTCATAATATCGCAGTGTGTTTTGACATGGATAACGCAGGGCAAATGGCACTGAAGAGAAGTATTCCTCTTCTTGAGAAAAAAGGGATTAATACATCGGTGATTTTGGTTCCAGAGGGAAAAGATGCAGATGAAGCACTCAAAACAAATCCCTCTGCGTTTAAGCAGGCAGTTAAAAAAGCACAGGGAGTTTATGATTTTCTTCTGACTCAGGCGTCAAAAAACTACGACCCAAAAAGTGCAGAAGGAAAAAAGGCAATCAGTGATGATATTTTGCCGGTCTTTGCTGATATAGAAAATGAAATTGTGAAAGATCATTATCTGCATCAATTAGCAGATCTTTTAGGTGCTTCAGAGGAAAGTTTGCTTAGAGAAATAGAAAAAAGGAAAAAAATGGCAATTGTGAGAGCTCCCGTGGCTTCTGAAAAACAGCAAAAAACCAGAGAAGAACGTTTGGAAGAATATTTGACGGCACTTTTGCTCCAGTCAAGTCTGGAGAATGATTTGACCTCGCTTATTGTTCCCCTTCAGACAGTGTATGTGTGGGCAAAGCCCTCCTATGAAAAAATTATCACAAGACTTCGAGCTTTTTGGGAAAAGGAGAAAAAGTTTGATCAAAAAGCATTTGCTCAGTCTCTCCCTGAGGAATTAATTGCCTCATTTGATGAAGTTTTTTTGCTGCCCATTCCTTCATTTGAGGATAAGACAAAATATGAAGTGGAAATCCGTCGTGTGGTAAAAGATTTGCAGGGAATATATGCAAGAAAGCAAATTAAAATTATCGGAGACGCAATAAAACAGGGAGAAAAAGAAGGAACAGTTGCTGATTTACAAAAACTGCAAGAGCAACTATCTTACTTTGTCGGTCTCCTTTGAAAAAATGAGTACCATAATATAGGTTCCTTTTATTGCTTTTTTTTGATACAATATACCTATGAAACAATCCCAAGCATCTCTTCTTGTCGATATTACGACGTCCGCAAAAAAGCGCGGGTATATAACCCAAGAGGAAATTTTAGGCATTTTCCAAAAACCTGAAGAACACGTTCCAGAACTTGACGAGCTGTATGACAAGCTCATGAAGATGAACATTGATGTGTTTGAAACCATCGATGAGGAAAAAGATCAGGTTAAGCCAATTGAGGATTTAGAGAAAGAATTAGAAGCACTGACTGTTTTGACAGAAGGCACAGTGTCAGACCCAGTGAGAATGTATCTGAAAGAAATTGGTCGTATTCCTCTTTTGACCTTTGAGCAGGAAATTGATTTGGCTAAAAAAGTAGAAAATGGCTCGGACGCAGCAAAACAACAGTTGATTACCTCAAATCTTCGTTTGGTTGTGTCTATTGCAAAAAAATACGTTGGACGCGGACTTACTCTTCTTGATTTAATCCAGGAAGGCAACCAAGGACTTATTCGTGCAGTAGAAAAATATGATTGGAGACGGGGATACAAATTTAGTACCTACGCAACCTGGTGGATTCGACAATCCATTACTCGTGCAATTGCCGATCAGGCCCGAACCATTAGAATTCCTGTTCACATGGTGGAAAATATCAATAGATTTTTACGAGCTTCTCGAAAACTCATGCAGGAATTAGGACGAGAACCATCTCCTGAAGAAGTGGCAAAAGTATTGGGAATTGAGCCAGAAAAAGCACTTGAGATTATTAAAATTTCACAAGAACCAGCAAGTTTGGAATCTCCTGTCGGAGATGAAGAAGATAGTAGATTGGGAGACTTTATTCATGATACCCAAACTCCCACACTTTTTGATGCAGCTTCCAGAGAGCTTCTTAAAGAACAAGTTGATCAAGTGTTGCAGTCTCTCTCAGATAGAGAACGACGAGTTTTGGAAGAGCGATTTGGCCTCAAAGATGGGCGACCAAAGACATTAGAAGAGGTTGGAAAAATGTTTGCAGTTACCAGAGAGCGTATTCGACAAATTGAAGCAAAAGCACTTCGAAAACTACGACATCCAAGTCGTGGCAACAAACTCCGAGATTACCTTGGGTAATCTATTTTTTGTGGAAGTAATTCCACACCCAGGCAAAAATCCCTCCGCCGACATACCCGATTCCAAATGTTATAAGCACAAGAGTGAGTGATTGTGTCAGGGTAAATCCGCTCACTTGATAGGGATTTGCAATCATGTGCGTCCAGAAAATAAAATTCAAAAGCGGTTGTGCCAGATTGGTCATTACTAAAAGGCTCCAGAGGATATGCCAACCACCAAGAAATGTTCCAAATACCAATGCAGTTGTTTGTATCTTCAGTTTCATTTTTCCACCTCCTTTCTTTGTGTCTCTTGTAGTATTGCACTTTTACAAACGGATGCAAGTGAATTTTGGAGGGCTGGATTTCGAAGGTGTTTGATGCTAAAATATCTCTACATTCCGCGATAGCTCAATGGTAGAGCAGGAAGCTGTTAACTTCAAGGTTCTAGGTTCGAATCCTAGTCGCGGAGCTGCAAAAAGAAGTCGAGTAACGCTCGGCTTTTTTTGTACTTCTCTGGGATAGATTTGTTTCGAATCTTGTAGTGCCGCAGCATGAAATCCTGGTGTGCAGGACTAGTCGCGGAGCAAAATTTAGCCTCAGAAACGACTTCTGACATGATCAACTGGTTGCAAAACTTCAGATTTGTATAGTAGGATACTTGTGTATGAGAAAAATTATTGTTGTCGAATTTCTTACTATTGATGGTGTTATGCAAGCTCCAGGTGGATCAAAAGAAGATGCTAGTGAAGGTTTTAAATACGGCGGATGGATGGGTCCGTATTTTGGCACAGATAAAGTTGCAGGTAAGGAGATGGAGAAACAGATGGAAAAGACACATGGCCTTCTTCTTGGACGCAAAACATATGACCATTTTGCAGGATATTGGCCTGAGCATACAGAACCTTGGCCTCAGGTAAATAAAATTACAAAATATGTTGTTTCAAAGACCTTGAAAAAATCGAAATGGGTAAATACTGTAATTCTAAGAAATGTCAGCGAATTAAAAAAGGTAAAGAACTCTGATGGCCCAGACTTACAGGTATACGGAAGCGGTAATCTTGTTCAAACATTAATGGAACATGATTTAGTAGATGAATTTTGGCTTAAAATATTCCCTATTACTCTTGGTAGTGGAAAGCGACTGTTTGAGAAAGGTACGAAACCTTACTCCTTCAAGCTCTTTGATTCTAAAATTTCTTCAAACGGTATAATTTTTGCATACTACAAACGAGACGGTGAAGTTAAAACAGGTTCAATGACATAATAGTAACTTTAAGAGGCTAGAACGTTTCTTTGTTATTTTGTAGCTTCTTAATTTCTCCCCACCTCTGTCTCATCTCCCCAATATACCGTAAATCTTGAAACGCCTGAATAATTTTGACATAATCTATCTCTATAATAATCTTAGGCTGGCGGAGCTGCAAAAAGAAGTCGAGTAACGCTCGGCTTTTTTTGTACTTCTCTGGGATAGATTTGTTTCGAATCTTGTAGTGCCGCAGCACGAAATCCTGGTGTTCAGGACTAGTCGCGAAGCACAAGTTATATTTA
>DASTLH010000007.1:0-7860 GCA_035715145.1 Patescibacteria group bacterium | reverse complement strand
ATTCCCAGTTGCTGCCATCCGTAGATGTACTGCCCGTGTCTCAGTGCAGTTGTGGCTGATCGACCTCTCAGTCCAGCTACCCGTCATTGCCTTGGTGGGCATTTACCCCGCCAACTAGCTGATAGGACGCAGGCTCCTCCCAAAGCGCATTACTGCTTTACCCTTGCGGGACTATGGAGAATTATCCGATCTTTCGACCGGCTATGCTCCACTCTGGGGTAGATTCCTACGCGTTACTCACCCGTCTGCCGCTACTTAGTATTGCTACTAAATCGCACGACTTGCATGCTTAAGGCACGCCGCCAGCGTTCATCCTGAACCAGGATCAAATTCTCAAAAGAAAGAACGAAGACTATTGTCTTGTTCTTTAAAAATTCCTACCACTTCCTGAGTCTCAAGAAGTGATGTGTTACGCTGTCTAAATTGTGAATGTGCAAATTTAAGATGAAAAAACCCGCCGCAGCGGGTCATATTTAATGAGCTGTGGCTGAGGTTAGTTCATACCTTTCATCATTATATAGAAATTTTCAGCTTTGTCAACGACGAAGTCACTTCTATTAAGCTCATTTTGAGTGTTTTTTTATTCTTCTATGATTTTGGGGAGAAAATAGGTAAGGTTTTGCTCAAACTGTTCGTAGGTTCCATTATTATCCAGCACGACATCAGCCATTTTGACACATGCTTCAACTTGTTGCCCAAACGATTCCTGTCCTATGCCACGATCTCTCTCTTCTGCTTTTTTAAACTCCTCCCACGTAGTTGGATCACCAACTCTCCCTCGTTTTTTCATCATTTCAAATCGTTTTTCAGGCGTTGCCGTAATAGCGATAGTAAAAGCATGAAATGTTTTTTGTAAGTAAGACAGCTCTGCAGGATTTCTTATGCCATCAATGACAAATTTCTGATGTGGTGAAATCTTTTGCCCAATTAACTCGGCCAGAATTGCCGGGCCAAAAGATTTTCTGAGTTTATCACCGACGTTTTGGAGATTTTCACGAGTTTGGTCAAGACCCCAAAGGTTTGTTTTTTCCCGTACTTCTCCAGAAAGAGATAAAACGCTGTAACCTTTTTTTTCAAGAAGCGTTATAAGAGCACCTTTGCCGCTGGCCAAAGGACCAACAATTGCGATAATTTGTTTCATAGATTTTGCATTGCCTGAAATAAGACAATGGCAAGACTTACCATAACATTAAGCGATTTATTTACTCCCCACATAGGAATCTCAACAATTAAGTCTGCTGCTTGTAAAACTTCTGGTGTTGCACCATTTGTCTCATTGCTAACAATCAACGCAAGAGGAAACTGATATGGCGCACTCTCAAATGGCACAGATTTTTCAGATTGTTCTACAGCAATAATTTGAATATTTGGAACCTCTTCACGCAACTTGGCAATAGCATCTGTTGTATTTTCTACATATTCCCACTCAACCCATTCTGTTGTATTAATAGATGCTTTTTTAATTCTGGTATTAGGTGGTGTTTCTGTAACACCGCACAAATAAACTTTTGTGGCAGCGACTGAGTCAGCCAAACGAAAAATAGAACCGGTATTATAGGTGTCTAAAACATTATCAACAATAAAATATACAGGATTTTTTTTAAGCTGTTCTTTTAATTCTTGCGGAGCTTGCGTTATGCGAAGTTCTTTTGCGCCAAGTTTTATCATGAAGCAATTATAACAAAAAAACTATTTGACGACTCGTCTGAGGCGACGTTGGCCACCATCTGTGGCAGTATGAGCAACCAGTGCATCAACAGCCATCTCTGTAGAGTAGGCCAAAGCACCAATCTCTGGACTATGAAGTTGTGTTGCAGCAACAAGTGGACCAACAGCCTCAACTGCCGTGACAAAAGCATAGGCAAGGTTATGAGTTCGTGCGACTGTGGCGCAAAATCGGGGAAATTGATACAAAAGCCCCAGGCCAAGAGCAATATCTCCCTTTCCGGTAGCGGCTAGAACAGGCAAAGACAAGGCAATCCCTGCTCTGAGAATAAGATTTGGAGCGTAGACTGCCTGAGCAGCTTGTTCTCGTCTTCCTTCCCAAAATTCAGCAATTCTTCCCATACTGTCTCTTACATACTCCTCTTCGCACTTGTTTGTCAATATCTCCTGTCACATTTATGAGGGTCTTTGAGCAGCAGCCCTCCTATGCATTCGCTCTGTGAAGCGCGCTTTATTTTGGATTGCTAAGTCCATTAGCACTGCATGGAGCAATTCTCTATCTCCAACGTAGGATCCTAATCCGGAGAAAAACGTTGATGGAATTTCTCTTCCTCCCAGGATAAATCTTCCTGAATCATTTTGGGAAATCCTCTCCTGCGCCCATGGCCCAAAGCTAACATACCGAATAATGCCATCTGCGACCCTCACTTCATCTTCTACAAACGGCTTATTCCCTGGAGACGTTTTGGTAAGGGGAGAATATCTGGATTCTTCTTTTGGGACTGTATAACCTTGGTCATAATACTTCACACTCACTGTTCCCCCAGTTGAAAAAGCATTATAAATAGTACCAATCCTCTGAAGAGTCACTGGCAATAACTCAGGAGCTACTTCTTTTATAGCTTCTACATAATCAACAACTTCAGAATGCTGCACCCCTTGGGCAAGAAAAACGGCTGTCTCATAGGCAGGCGTCCCTTTAAGGCTTTCTGCCTGTTTTAAATAGAGACTACTTCGTCGTGATATATCTGCGGCAGCATCGACTGTAGGCAATGACCCATTGATGCGCTGGCGCATTCTCATTAGTTGCTCGGCAAGGGACTCAATAACACTCATAGGCGAAAGTATAACAAAAATTGCTAATTGTGAGAAGCAGCCTGTGTAGCCTTGGAAATAATTGCGGTTGCAGAAGCTGCAGTGGCACTTGCAACCGGATATCTTTTTTTCTGACTTGTTGCACTATACTGCACCAACTGTGATTGTTTTTCTGCAGAAAGTATTTCTAAAGCATGTTGTCGATTATCTTCATGCAGAGATGCCGCAAGAGAGGCTTGGTGAGTGAGAAATGCAATTTCACTAGTCAGAATTGTTTTCTCCCCAACCGCTTGAGAAACAATAACTTGTTCTCGATTCATATCTTCCTCTATGGAAAGAGGAATCAACACACTTGGCAAAAGATTTTCCACTTTTGCCTTTGCCTCAAAAAGATCTGTATCCGTTAAAAGAATTGCCTTTTTTACGTCCCCTGTTGTATGAAGTGCGTAGATGTCTAAAAGTTCTTGATGTTGAAAGATTGTTTCGTTGAGATCTTTTGCTTCATCCTGAGTGCCAACCTTTGAAAACCCAAGCATATCAGCGGCAAGAAGAGTATTTTTTCCACTATCAGCAAGGGAAGATATAAAAAGAGCTGTATTGCCTTTTTGAAGCTCAAGTCTTGCTTCTGCCAACCGTTCTCCTGCTATTGAGGAATAGACCATTGTTTTTCCAAGGGGAGTAAATGCAAAAAACAATCGTACCTGCTGCTTAAATTCATCAAGAAAATAGAGTGGACTATCTGGTAAAAGATATCCTGCTCCTTCGATTGTTGGAGGAATAACCGTATTTGCGTCTCCTAAAACTCCTTGAATTGTTTTTGCATAAGAAATTGAAGAAAAAAGAGCAGAAAAACAAAGAGAAAATAAAACCACGGACAATAATTTTTTCATACAAGTATTGTCCGAATATTGGGAGTTTATTGTCAAGACGCAGTATCACTCCCACAGAAAAAGAGCTACGAAATGCAGCTCTTTTCCTTTTGAGAAAGGTGCTTATTCACCTGACTGACTTGATTGACCTGTTTGGCCATCATCATTCCCGCCATGTCTGGACTCAGAACGTGTTTCATTTGTTTCATGATGAAACGCAGCATTCATCAGACCAACCAGTCCGTGAAAATCTGCTTTAAGACCCAACATGTCATCTTTATCTCCATCACCTTTTGGTAAACCTGTTGGTGTGACACTGACACTTGGAGTAACACTTGGTGTAACGGTTACATCAGGCGTCACGCTTGGCGTAACAGTATCTGTTGGAGTAATTGTTTCAGTTGGACTAACACTTGGCGTCACCGTTGGTGTTACTTCAACTTGTGCTGTTGTCTGTGCATTTAATGTTGCATCTCCGTGATGGAGTAAAGACAACAAAAATGCGACTAAAATAGAAAATCCTGTGTTCAAAAAATTTCACCTCCTTTCATAAGTAAATACCTTTTAAAGAATTGATGTATAAAGATTCCAGAATGATTGCGCCAGCACTTTTAGAAAACGAAGCATAGCATTAATACAACGAATCAATTGTCGTTTTGTGACGAAGAACCTTCAGTTGTATGGGGAGTATCACTTTGTTGTGTTTGTTTTTGAAATTTTTCTTCAAAGAAATTTTTAATATCATCAATGTTTTTTTTCATAAAAGAATCTTCAGACTTCTCTTCTCCTTGATGTAATTTTGTATCTGGTTGAATTTCATGAGGAGTTGGCGTAGCAAGAACAGACGTAGGAGTTGGCGTTGGAACAGCTTTCTCCCCACTCACAGATCCTGATTGAGAAGCTGTTTTTTGGGTAGTATTATGATCTTCTGCCACTTTTACATGAGAGAAGGGTGCTTGGAAATTCATAAAGGTTGCCGATGCGACAAGACTTGACCCAATAACTAAAAGTAATAAAATTGCAGCAAAAACCAATCCGCCATGCATGGAAAAAAGGCGCAAATAAAACCCTCTCTGAGCATCAGGAAGACTTCCCGTTAAAACCTGTATTCTTTTTTTCAAACCGTTGCTTGCACGCATAGTCTGAAGATTTTGTAATTGTTTTTCTATATTCATACTTCTACCTTTTCTTTTATTTCTTTAATTGCTCGGTACTGAAGGGCTCGCACCGCATCTTCCCGTTTTCCAACTATCTGAGCTATTTCTCTGTGAGACAGGTCATTCACAAATCGCAGGACAACAACTTCCCGTTGTTCATCTGTCAGACTATCCAGGCATTTTAATACCTCTTCTTTCACGAGTGTTTTGATTACTGTTTCTTCAACAGTCTCTTTTGCATCAACAAGTTCTTCATTGAGTGGAACATGCTGTTTTACTCCCCTGATATAATCAATCACTCTATTTCTGGCAATTGTGTATAGCCATGTCTGAAAACTTCCCTTTTTAAATGTGCCAAGATGCTCCCATGCTTTGACAAAAACGTCAGCGGTAAGATCTTCTGCCACTTCTTTTTCCTGCCTCACTTTAAAGAATATAAACCGATAAATTCTATCTACATAAAATTCATAGAGTTTACCAAACGCTTCCTTTTCCCCAAGCTGGGCCCGCTTTAGTAAAGTCCACTCGAATGGAAGAGAAAGCGTTTGGAACCCTTTTTCAAATAGCCTATGCATAGGTTCCACTAGTATATAACGTTAAGGCAAGAAGTTTGTGACGCGGTTGAAAAAAGAAGAAAGACGAATAAGCTCTGCATTTGCTTCAGAATTGGTTGGTGGTAAAACTTCAGCTAAAGTTATTTTTTTGCAGTTTTCTTAGGAGCTGATTTCTTTCCTGTTGTTTTC
This sequence comes from Patescibacteria group bacterium, assembly GCA_035715145.1. Lineage (GTDB taxonomy): Bacteria > Patescibacteriota > Microgenomatia > Levybacterales > UBA12049 > DASTLH01. The sequence continues at coordinate 2,331 of DASTLH010000007.1, read as the reverse complement.
TTAGCCGCTGGCTTTGTTGCAGTAGTTTTTGCAGGTTTTGGCTTATCCCATGTTCCATTTTTTAAATCCTGAAGTTTCCAGACGGCAAAGTCACAATTTGGGTAATTGGAACAGCCATAAAACGTGCGTCCTTTTCTGGTTTTTTTGGCAATCACTTTTCCCCCATCTTTTGGACAGGTAAAATTAGTTTCCTCAATAAATGCTTTCTTAAAATCGCAGGTTGGGAAATTTTTACAGGAAATAAACTTACCAAATCGTCCCATACGAATAACCAGAGGAGCGTCGTCTTTGGGACATTTTTCTCCTGTTTCTTCTACAGGAATTTCAACTCGAGCAGCCTTAGCAACATCTTTTAGCTTTGCAGCAAAGGGAGTGTAGAATTCCTTCATCATAGGAACCCAATCTTTCCCGTCATTGGCAATTGCGTCTAACTCGTCCTCCATTTGTGCAGTAAAGGGAATGTCATCAATATCTGCAAAATTGGCAACCAAAAAATCTGTAACTGCTATACCAATGGTCGTTGGGATAAATTTTGCCTGATCTCGCTCAATATATTTTCTGGTCTCAATAGTTGCAATAATACTGGCATACGTTGATGGTCTACCAATTCCTGCATCTTCCAGTGTTCCGATAAGTGACGCATCATTATATCTTGGTGGCGGTGGAGTTTCATGAGCCTCTGATAAAACTGTTTGCTGCGTTAAAATCTCCAATGCTTCAAATTGAGGAAGATTTCTATCTCCAAGCGTATATGGCGTTACTTTTAAGAATCCGTCAAATACGAGTACTGAGCCATTTGTCTTGAGTCGATACACTTCTTTACTAGTTCCCCCATCTGCTTTGACAAATACAGTGGTAGATTCAATCTGAGCATCTGCCATTTGGGAAGCAACTGCTCTTCTCCAGATAAGATCATATAGCTTGGCAAAATCCCGACCCAAATCCCCTTCCACCACTTCCATTGTTTTACCCACATGAGTTGGTCTAATTGCCTCATGTGCTTCCTGAGCCAATTTTTGTTTAGTGGAATACACTCGGGGACTATCTGGTAAATATCGTTTATCAAACGTTTTCTCAATATACTCTCTCATTGAGGTGACAGCCGACACGGCAAGATTAACAGAGTCAGTTCTGTGGTAGGTGATGTATCCTTCTTCATACAATTTTTGTGCCAAAGACATGGTTCGTCGTCCTGAAAAACCAAATCGTCGGGAAGCATCCTGTTGAAGCGTTGAGGTGGTAAAAGGAGGAACAGGAGATCGTTTGCTTTGCTTTTGCAAAACTTCTTCCACTGTATATGTTTTTGTCTTAAGATCTGCCACAACTTCCTCCGATTTTATCTGGGTAGAAAGAGTTGTCAGTGTCACTTTATAATCTCCATCATAGAGTTTAAATGACTTTTGCTTTTCTAATTTTTCTCCATTAATTTCTATTAATTCAAAATCAACAGGAGTTTTTTCTTTTGCTTTTGAAAGACCAACCGTAATTGTCCAATATGGTTCTTTTTCAAATTTCTGAATCTCTTTTTCCCTTTCAACAATTAAACGAAGAGCAACAGACTGAACTCGCCCTGCAGACAACCCTCGTCGTACTTTTTGCCACAAAATAGGAGAAAGTTTATACCCAACCAGTCTGTCTAAAACTCGTCTGGCAGTCTGAGCATCAACTAAATGGGTATTTACATCCCCTTTGTGTGTGAGCGCCTCTGTAATTGCATCTTTGGTAATCTCATGGAAAACAATTCTGACAAATTTTTTCTTATTTTTCCCATCTTCCAAAAGTTCTTTAATGTGACCTGAAATTGCTTCTCCTTCTCGGTCAGGGTCTGTTGCCAGAATAATTTCATCAGCATCTTTTGATAATTTTTTCAACTCTGTAATGGTTTTTTTCTTATCTGGTGAGATTTCATATTGCGGCTGAAAATTATTATCAAGATCCACTCCTAATTTTGACTTTGGTAAATCCATGACATGCCCCATTGAAGCTCGAATGGTATACCCATCTCCTAAAAATCTTCCAATTGTTTTTGCTTTTGTTGGTGATTCAACAATAACTAATTTCATACTGTGTAATTTCCTTCCTGGTTAACTTGAATAACTCCCTTAATCTCCATAAGACCTAAAAGACTCCCGAGAGTTTTGGAGTCTTTTCTTATTCTCCTTGCAATCTCGTCAAAATGCAAGGCTTCATTTTCAAGAAGATGAATAATTTCCTGTTCTTCCGGGGAAAAACTATCAAAAACAAGACTTTCTTTCTTTTCTGTTTTTTCTATTATACCCAGTCTGTCAAGGATATCTCTTCCACTAGCCACAGGAAACGCTCCATTCTTCA
>DASTLH010000006.1:0-2218 GCA_035715145.1 Patescibacteria group bacterium | reverse complement strand
ATAAGATTCTGCATCTTTTTTAATTTTTTGCAAAACCATTGCTGAGATTTCCTGTGGGGTATATTCTTTTCCATCAACCTCAACAACTGCCATGTTGTCTCGTCCGGCTTTAATAGTGTAGGGGAGAAGCTTAATATCTCTTTGTACTGATGGATCATCAAATTTTCGACCCATTAAACGCTTAACAGAATAAATAACATCTTTTGGCTTCAAAACCATTTGACGCTTTGCCACATCTCCTGTGTCGTAGGTTTTTGGATTCACCACTGAAGGGATAACGTTTCGGCCTTCTGCAGAATGGATAACCTTTGGTGATCCACCCTCCATAACGGCTACGCATGAATTTGTTGTTCCTAAATCAATTCCAATTATTTTTCCCATATATTAATTATTTTGAAAGTCATGACTCTCTTCTTGAGATTCATCCGACTTTTCTAGATTATCTCCTTTATCCAAATCACCTGGTTTACTGTAATCGTAATCTACAACTGTTCCTTCTTCTTTTTCTATTTGATTTGACGTATCGTTCATATTATATTTTATGCTCCTACAAGTACTTGTGCTACTCGTAATACGCTGTCGTGATAGATAAATCCTGCCCGGACTTCTTCTACAACTTTTCCTTCTTCTCCGGCAACTGTTGTGACAGCTTCCATGGTCATTGGATCAAATTCCAATCCCACGGTTTCTATTCGTTTAACACCCTCTGAATCTAGTACCTGGAGAAATTGAGAAATACTCAAATCCAATCCTTTATCAGTAAGATGTTTCTGAGCCAGCATTAGTGTATCTAAAACAGGGAAGAGTTTCAAGAGCAATTCTTTGTTAGCCATCCGTATCCAGGATGATTTTTCTTCTTGAACTCGTCGTTGCAAGTTTTGATAATCTGCTACTGAGCGTTTTAATTGATTTTCAAGTTGCGATGCAATTTCTTGCACTTTTGCTAAATCTTCACTTATGCCCTTTTCTTCGTTCGTATTTTTTTCGTCTTCTTCCTCGAGCTGTTCGTTTGCTCCTTCCAGTATCTCTTCATCAGTGTCATTTCGTCTGTGTGTCATAATTACCATCCTTTAGCAATTTCTTCTACTAAATCTCCAAAATATCTTACTGTAGGAATAATATTGGTGTAATTAAGTCGTGTTGGACCAACAATCCCAATTTCTCCTGAAAGATGCATGGGTGTCTGAAATCTTGTGAAAACAAACCCAAATGGACCACGAAGTCGTGGAGCCAAATCTTCTCCAAGAAGAATATGAACATCATCATCTTCCTCTATATCCTGAAACATTGATTCTATAATATCGTATTCATCAAGACTGGACAAAAGTGTTTTAGTAATGTCTATATCAAAAAATTCCGGCATATCCAAGATATTTGCATATCCTGCCAAAAAGACATCACCGTCATGAGTTGTCGCAATTGCCAAAGTTTTTGTTTTTTCAGCAAGAGATTTTGTGACAGCACGAAGACATTGCTGATATCTGTCTCGAGAATCCCAAACTCGTTCTTTTAGAGCAACTTCTTCTGCAACAGATAATTCTTTTTCCCGCATGAGCTGTTTGACATAAAACTTCATTGCCATAGCAGTAGGAATACGCCCAGCTGAGGTATGAGGTTTTTTAAGATACCCAAGTTCTTCAAGTCGAACCATTTCATTTCTAATAGTTGCAGGTGATGCAGAAAGATTGTGTTTTTTTTCTAAGGTTTCAGATCCAACTGCTTCTGCAGTATTTATGTATTCTTCAATCAGACTTTTTAATATTTGGACTTGTCGTTGTGTTAAATCGTGCATATTTTGAAGCTGTTTCCCTTTCGCCTTAGCACTAGTATAGTAAGACTGCTAGCAGTTGTCAAGAGGGTTTTCTCTCTTTTTTTTCTCTCCCCTGCTTTGCTACACTTGCTGTATGAATAAAAGGCAACTATTTTTCTGGATTTTTTCAACTTTCCTTTTTGGCTCTGCATTTTTTTACTTAATTTTTTCATTTCCCCCAAGTTTTCACTTCCAGATTGCTTCTTTTTCCCTTCCCCTCTTCCCTATTCCCCTATTGTTGTTAGGACTTTTTCTCCTTTGCCTCACTACCCTGTTTACCAAACATGTACTTCAAGGATTTCTTCTTGGGGGCTTTACCCTTCTCTACCTACTCATTCGCCTTCTTGGCCTCACAAATTTATTTTTTCTCATTCTTCTTTTAATCCTTCTTATAACTATTGAATTATT
>DASTLH010000005.1:0-10901 GCA_035715145.1 Patescibacteria group bacterium | reverse complement strand
ATGCTTTTTTTCTGAGGCAACTTGTATTATAATAGGTATTCCTGCGGATGTGGTGAAATGGTATACACGCTACCTTGAGGTGGTAGTGCTCGCAAGGGCGTGGAGGTTCAACTCCTCTCATCCGCACCAGAAAAGATTTCGTGCCCTGAAAGGGTAAGAAATCTTTTTTTTATGGCTGAGGGTACCTGAATTTTCCAAACAAACGCCCTTCCTCCTCAGTCACAACCAATGTTACATACTGGAAACATTGGAGAACGCAAGCAAAGGTGGGAGAAAATTAAAGGGTTTCTGCAATCTTCTTAAAGTTTTCAAGCATCATTTGCCAATTAGACTCTGAATGGCTCTTTTCGTCCTCACTAGCGTTATTATCTTGAGTAAGGACAACCTTAGTTTTGTTGTCTTCTGAAGTTAACTCATAACTTACTGTATGATAGTTTTCAGGAGTATCGGTTATACCAGAAAGTGGTGACCAATGAGTTGTAACAAGTAGTTTTTCAGGTTGGAAGGTAACTATTTCCCCTTTATCTTCAAATGGCTTTCCTTGCCACATGCCTTTGTAAATAATCGTGCTTCCTCCTTTCCAATCAGTTATAACATCTGCACCAAACATTAGTTTCTTTACGGTAGCAGGGGTTGTAAGCACTTTCCAAACTGTTGAAGCAGGAGCATTAATTGTAATTTCAGATTTTGCGACTAGACCTCTGGACATACATTTATTGTATCATGTAGTTGTAATTAGAGATTGATCAAATCGCTGCATTGAGGGTTCAATTCAAATTATCTTAGTTTTTGGGACTTTTTGTTTGGGAAATACCTGAGTATCTACAAACAGTAATTTGAGGCTATTTCCTTCTTTGTTTGGGACATGCGGTCAGACCCTTTGTTTGGTAAATGCTTTTGTATCTGCAAATTTGTTCAATTTTAGCCTCAAGACTTGACATTTGGAATAGTTCCTAATATAGTAGGAACTAGGAACTTTTTAATATGACTACTTCTCAGAAAATTATTGAATATATTGCTAAGAATAGGCAGGCAAGTGGCAAAGAATTGTCAACGTATCTTCCTGAAATTACACCTCGTGCTATACGTAAGCAACTTAAGAAGTTGTTAGATCAAAATGTGTTAAAAAAGATTGGACGTCCTCCAAAAGTCTATTATTTATTGGAGACTGAAAAGAAATCACTGGATGAAAATAAAATAGATAAGAATATTACATCACTTATAAATAAACGATATCTTTATATATCTCCATCAGGACAGTCTATGCCGGGGTTGAATGGTTTTCTTGCCTGGTGTGAAAAAACTAAACAGGATCCAGTAAAAGCCTCACACGATTATATTGAAACTGTTAACAAATTTGATAAATTTCGTAAAGAGAATCTAATAGATGGTATGCCCAAAATGCAAAAAACATTTAGCAACGTATATCTGGATAAATTGTATTATCTAGATTTTTATAGTATTGAGCGGTTTGGAAAAACAAAACTTGGTCAAATGCTACTTTATGCAAAACAAAGTCAAAATATTCCATTGATACATGGATTGATTAAGGAAATACGTCCACAAATAATATCTCTTATCAAGAAGTATAAAATAGATGGAGTACTCTTTATTCCTCCAACAGTAAAAAGAGAAGTTCAGTTCATGAAGGAATTGGAAAAACAACTTAATTTGTCAGTTGCAACTTTGTCAGTAACTAAAGTAAAAACAGAGATAATTGTTCCTCAGAAAACACTCGCAAAATTAGAGGATCGCGTTGAAAATGCAAAACATACCATTATTGTTGATGATACAAAGAAATATAAAAATATCCTCTTAATTGATGATGCTGTAGGGTCTGGTTCTACTCTCAATGAAACAGCAAAAAAAATTAAAGATAAAGGTTTAGGTCTGGGATCAGTAGTAGGCCTTGCAATTACAGGTAGCTTCAAAGGATTCGATGTCATTAGCGAAGTCTAATTTATCTAGTAAGCAATCTCCTTTATTAAAGCATTTCTAAGAAAATTTATATAAATTTATTTTGAAGTTTGAACATAATCTACAATCAAAAAATTGAGGTTATTTTCTTCTATGTTTGGGATATGCGGTCTAATTCTTCGTTTGGAAGATCCTTTTTTAGATGGAAATTGGAATAAATATCTTTTTAAAAATGCAATTACTTTTATTTTGTGAGTTTTTTTGTTGATAACTGTGAGAATTTGAATTATAATGTTTTTTACATTTGGACGCTTAGCTCAGCTGGCTAGAGCATCTCTTTTACACAGAGAGGGTCTGGGGTTCGAATCCCTAAGCGTCCACTCGGTTTTTTCTGAAGCTAATTATGTTCCAGAAAATATTCTCTCTTCACTTCTTCATGAAATTAAGGCTATTTAGTGTCCCACTCACTAATGGTGTTTTCAAAGCTAAATAAAAAAAATCTCGTCTGTAATCAATTATTTTGAGGCTAATTTTATTTTTTGATTATTGAGGTATGATATTATATCAACATGGATAATAAGCTTTGGTACCTTCAGCAATTGAGTCTCTTCAAAAATATTCCAAAAGATAAGCTTGAGCAGGTAGAAAACGTGTTTTTCATGAAACATTATGCAAAAAAAGAGATTATCTTTGAGCCGGGAGACCACGATAAGGTCTTTATTGTCAAAACAGGCGAAGTTAAGTTATATAGACTAAACGCGTCAGGAAAGAAAGTGATTATTGAACGGTTACTTCCTGGAAGTTTTTTTGGGGATTTGGGGACAAATGGACCAATTGATTTATTCGTTGAAGCAACCAGCAATTCCTATGTTTGTTCTTTGAATAGAGACAAATTCTTCTCTTTGGTAAGTCAATACCCCGATCTTTCGGAAAAACTCATGAAACAACTTTTTGAACGTCTTATGCATGTTGAAAAAAGAATGTCATCGATTGCCTCAGACACCGTGTTGCAGCGGTTTGTTCAACTGCTCTTGAGTTTTGGAAAAGAAAAAAACCAAGCATTTATTGAAGTCCCAGAGCGATTAACACATGAAGAAATAGCCCAAATGCTTGGGACATCCCGTCAAACAATTACTACACTCATGAATGATCTTGAGAAAAAAGGTGTCATTAGACGAGTTAAAAAAGCGTTACATCTCAACTCAGAGAAACTTCAGGAATATATATAATTGTCCTCTACCCGACAGAAAAAAAGGTAAAATTCCCTTACAATCGCTGTATGAAAGGAATCTATGTTTGCGAGGATAATGATATTTCAATTCTGCAAACGTTATCACTGTGGACAATAATAAAGCAGGAAGCTTTCAAAATTCATTACCTTTTGCTTACTTTGTTGGTTGCGATATTTTATACAGCGTTTACCGTTTACTTTCTCAATTACCGTTTTGTTCTAGATTCACTTTTAGGACGCTATCCACTTCAATATAAGTTTTCTATTTTACTGATCCTTCTTCAGGGAGTATTTACTGCCTTTTCTCCGCTGGATGCGACGCTTCTTATAGTAACCGGCATATTGATTGGCATAAATATTGTTTTTCTTATTATAACGTCAAAACGAGTACAGAATACCAAACTAAAGTTTTTTGTAGGAGGTGGGGGTCTCTTTGGTCTTGTTTCAGCAGGTTGTGCCAGTTGCGGGTTCTCAGTATTAAGTGTTTTAGGTCTTGGTACCGGATTTTTTAATATACTCCCCTTTGGAAATAAATCACTTTATATGCTCTCAATTGGTACATTGCTATTTTCTATTTTATATATGCTGAAAAAATTAGCTGATGGGAATAGGTGTAAAATACCTGTTAAAACGTCATCTATATGACAGATTATTCTTTTTGCAATGAGTATGCTTGTATACGAAAGGAGATTTTATGAAACACGGAAAACATTGTGATTGTATGATGTGCTCAATGGGTAAAGCAGTTGGCATGATATCAACTTGCAGGGATGCGTCTTGCACAAACCCGGAGCACAAGAAAGATAAAGAGAGAAAAGAACAAAGCAAATAATCTATCCCCCTAGGGAAGGATTATAATAAATTTATGGCTATAAAATTTTACGGCGCGACATGGTGTTCTGATTGCAGAAGGTCAAAAGCGTATCTTGATGAGAAAGAGGTTGCCTATGACTATATCAATATTGATGAAGTTGTAGGAGCAGCTGAAGAAGTGAAAAAAATTAACAAAGGACTGCAATCGATCCCAACAATTGTTTTTCCAAACGGAACGGTTCTTGTTGAGCCTTCAAACCAGCAGTTGCAGCAGGTACTTGATGCAAATAAAGATTTTCTAGAACCACACAAGACAAAAACAAAATAACTATGGATACGAAATACTTGGTAGAACTTTGGAAAATAAATTGCATTCACTGTGAGGCTGTTAAGCCAACAGTTGCCGCACTTGAGAAAGAAGGATACATTTTTGAAAAGTATAATATAGAGGAGCAGGAGGGGTTTATTCTCATGAATGACTACTCCAAGGAAATAGATGAGCATAACAAAAAAATGGGATATGAGGAAGGGTTCGTGTATACCCCAACCTTTATTAATCCTCAGACACGGGAAATTGTCTCTTTTGATGACAGAGAGCCAACGAAAGAAGATCTCATAGATTTAGCAAAAAGAGGTAAAACTATGGACAATCAAAAGAAATGCCAAATGTGCGGTATCCAATTCAATTCTGCAGAAGAAGTTCACAAACACGTACAAGAAGCGCACTAAATGTAAAAATTGTGCAATACTAAGCATATGAGGAAATTTGATGTCATTGTTGTCGGTAGTGGTGCAGGTTTGGAAGTTGCAGCATATGCTGCTGAAAAAGGATTTTCCGTTGCTCTTGTTGAAGAAGGTCCACTTGGCGGAACCTGCCTCAATCGAGGATGTATCCCCTCAAAAATGCTTATTCATAGCGCAGACATAGCAGAGGCGATTAGAGAGAGCAAAAAATTTGGTATAACCAGTACCCTTAACTCTATCGATTTTCCCGCAATTGTACAGCGTGTTTCTCATGAAGTTGACCATGAATCTCGTGGTATCCTGGAGGCAATACAATCAAGCGGAAATCCTGTGCTCTATCCCGTACGGGGCAAATTTATTGGTCCCAAAAAAATGCAGGCTGGAGAGGAAGAAATCGAAGCTGACAAAATATTTATTGTTGCGGGAACACGACCAACAGAACCGCCAATCCCTGGACTTACGGACACTCCCTATCTTGACAGCACCAAAGCATTGCGACTTGAGAAACAACCAAAACATCTTGTCATTATTGGAGGAGGTTACATTGCAGCAGAGCTTGCACATTTCTTTGGAGCCCTAGGAACAAAAATAACTATTTTGGTCAGAGGAGAAAAAATGCTTAGTGAGGAGGATGAAGAAATAGCAACCTGGTTCACAAAGGAGTTTTCTCAAAAGCATGAAATCCTTTTTAAAACAGAGGCAGAAAACGTATCCTACCAAAATGATTTATTCTCTATCACTCTGAAGGGTACAGAAAAAACATTAGAAGCAGATCAGCTGCTTGTTGTAACAGGACGTGTCCCAAATACAGACATATTAGACGTCAAAGCAACAGGTATTGAGATAAATGAGCATGGATATATAAAGATAAACGAATATCTTCAAACAAATATTGAAGGTATCTATGCATTTGGAGACATTGTCGGTATCCTTCCTTTTCGGCATACTGCCAATGAACAAGTTGGATTTGTAATACGAAACGCGTTTACAGACAAGAGAACTCCTTTTGACTATTTTGGCATCGGGCATGCAGTCTTTTCTTCTCCGCAAATCGGTGGAGTTGGGAAAACCGAACAGCAGCTGAAAAAAGAAGGGATCGCCTATAAAATTGGAAAAGCAGAACTCAAAGATACTGCAATGGGTGGGGCACTTCAAAAAAACGGCTTAGCAAAAGTACTTACCGATGAGAGCGGTGCGAAAATCCTTGGCGTACATATTATTGGGCCAGATGCGTCAATTCTCATTCATGAGGCGGTTATTGCGATGAAAACAACAGGAATGATAAGCGCAATCACAGACAGCGTTCATATTCATCCGGCACTTAACGAATGGTTACAACGCGCCTTTTTTGCAATTGAATAATGACCAAACTTTTATTTGTTTATAATGCAAACTCCTCTCTTTTCAATCAACTTGGTGATCTTATTCATAAAACGGTTTCTCCGCGAACATATCCATGCAGACTGTGTGGTTTAACCTATTCAGGAGTAAGCATGAAACGGGAATGGAAAGAGTTTATAGAAGCCTTGCCATTTCAATCTGCTTTTCTTCATAAAGATGAATTTGTAAAGAAGTACCTCACATTTTCTAACACACCCTTGCCCGCCGTATTCCTTGAAAAGGGAAATTCACTGACACTTTTTCTAAATGCTCAGGAAATCAACAAACTTCAAACATTAAATGAATTAAAAGATGTTGTAGAATCTAAAGTAAACAATGAACAATAATATAAAGACCAAGGCTATCCTAACCTGTCCTGCATGTGGAACAAAACAAGAGGTCGAGATGCCGACAAATGCATGTCAACATTTCTATAAATGTATTTCTTGCGAAAAGTTATTAAAACCTAAAAAGGGGGACTGTTGTGTGTTCTGTTCGTACGCAGATAGTAAATGTCCGCCCAAACAGGATGAGGCAATATGATAGATTGTGATTTGGCTTCCCCCCTTTTTAAACGAAATGAAACTAATTTGAAGCAAGTTACAGTAATTTAATGATTAAAGGTTTTCGTTCGTAAATGGTTCACAAAAGAGAGTTTAGATTAATAAGATTAAATAAATTTATTTTAACTTAAAGAATGGAGTGAAAAAGAGAAAGACAAAGAATTTTATTCTTATTCCATTTTTTTTATAACCCTTGTGACAGTTTTCAAAGTTCTTGTTGTAATATCTTTCCCATATTTTTTTTCAAGATCAGACATTATTTTTGTTGTGCCTGTGTTAATTGTGTCTATAACGGTAAAAATTTCTCCACCTTTTTTGAGAAATGTGACGTTTAGCCTTGATGTTGGAGCATCTTCTACTCCTTTAAATGGATCTGACGTAACTATTTTTTTGAGATCATCATAGCTTCTAACAATTGTAATTCTGCTAAATCCAAGCATTTTGGGAAGATTTTCTTCTATAAGACTCTCCAGTAAACTTCTATTTACCTTTTCACTTTCAAAAAGTACGTTGCCGCTGGAAAGGAGAGTTTTAACATTTTTAAAACCAAGCTTTTCAAAAAATTCTTTTAATTTTGCTCCATGCATATTGGGGTTCTCAGGCCCTATACCTCTTATAAATGCGACTTGCTTCATAAAGAAATTATAACAAATTGGAATGTATAAAGGTAAAAGCTTATTGACGCTCTCTGTGGTTTCTTTAAAAAACCTCTTGACAGTACTTTCTGTCTCTTTTATCGTTGAAGTATGGATACTTTAGCTTTTCAGACCCCAACTGGTGGAATGGTTACTGACCCATATCAACTCGAGCACTCTCACGCCATGCAATATACTATGTTGGGGCTTTCTTTGGGGACAGTTGTTCTTTTACTTTTTATTGTTGGGAATATGCTGATGCATAAGTCAGTTGTCTTACCTCATTCAACTACTCAAACACAAGGAGTGATTCCCCGTCTTATGAAAGATCAACAGGATTTAAATAATGCACTCAAGCAATATGATAGTGCAGGGGCTGCAGATACAACAGTAAAAGCTGGGCTTGATCAAAATAGTCGGGACGCTGCACTGTTTTCCCAATAAGTGTGCCTATTCTTGATTGTTTTTGTGCGCGTTGGTAGTATTGATATATGAAGAAAATAGTTCATAAATACGCATTATTTTTCTCAATAATTCTTTTTGTTTTGACTATTGCTGTAGCCGGAAAAGTATTTGCATCTGAAAATCCTACAAATACAGGAGACAATGGTTTTACAACTTCAGATGTTACTCCACAACAAGATAGTATTCACCCAACCAATACTCCGGAAGATATTCCTTCTCCTACCCTTACTTTGACAGAAGAAGGTTTTCACCCGTCCCTTTTTCCTAGTCGCCCTGTCCCGACAAGAGAGCCTCAGGAAGAATCTTCTTTGACACCTCATCCAACAGAGAAAGAAGACCAAAATGAGCCAAAAGAGCCTGCTTTTACGCCTCTTAAGCTGCAAGGGCCAAAACTTCAAGCATGTCAGGCTATAGCAAGCTCTGTCACGACTCGTTCCACTCATCTAGTTGAGCTGGTTAACGAGCAGGTAAAAGCATTTAGTTCGATTGCCTTAGGAGTAGAACAGTATTATATAAAAAATGTTGTTCCAACAGGAGTGTCCCTTCCCAACTATGACAGTTTAGTTGCGCAAATTACCACAGAGCAAAATGCTGTCATGACCCCTCTTGCAGCAGCTCAAGCTGATATTACTTCTTTTTCTTGTGTAGGAAATAATCCTGGCGCACAGCTAACTCAATTTAAGACAGATATGCAGGCTGTTTTGGCAGCTTTGCAGGCATATAGACTTTCTATTAAAAATCTTATTGTGGCAATTGTCTCTTTACCAGCGGGAACAGTTACCCCAACTGACAACCCAACACCAACTCCCTAATGTATGGAAGAACCAATAATACAATCATTTGTCTCTGAGCCTCACGATCACGCACTTTTGTATACTGCAATTGGAATGTCTGTAGGCTCAATTGCTATTTTGATAGTGGTAGCTGTCTCACTTTTGGTGAAACGTCCACTGAGTCCCACGTCTCAGGCTCTTTTGCCTTCACAAAATACAGCAGTACAAAATCAGGTAACCTCTGTTAAAAAACAGGTACAACAGGTAACCCCTGTCCCAATCCAATCAAAACAAGATCTTCAAGCAATTGCCCAAAAATTAGATGCGACATCTCTTACCCAAATTAGTAGTGGCTTAAATCAAAACACGCAAGACCTCTCAAATTTTGGCCAATAAGCCTTTTTCTCTCCCCTTTTCCAAAATCTGTCTTTTTGTTATAATCTCTATACTTCCTTGCCGAGATAGCCAAGGTGGTCAAGGCACCTGTCTGAAGAACAGGCTATGTTGGTTCGACTCCGACTCTCGGCACCAAATACAACACTTTCCTCTAAAATAGCTTCAAAAAGAGTGTTCGACTAAATTAGAAATATTAAACAATTTAAAAAACTAAATTCAAAATAAGTTCGACTCCAATTTTACTTTACACTTATTGACATTTTTATAGAGAAATTACCCTAAATACGGTAGTATTAATACAATGAATATTACTAAGTTCTTTACAAAACAACTTCTTAGAAAGGTTCCTGAAGTAACTGTTTTTTTCTGGATTATTAAATTGCTCACCACAGCCATGGGAGAGTCAACATCTGACTTTATGGTGCATAAGATGGATCCTGTTATTGCTGTTGTCATTGGCGCTATTGGTTTTGGGATTGCAATGGCTCTTCAGTTAAGGGTTAAAAAATATGTTGCATGGGTTTATTGGTTGGCAGTTTCGATGGTTGCTATTTTTGGTACTATGGCTGCTGATGTTGTCCATATTGTTTTAGGTGTACCTTATCTCTTCTCAACAATCTGTTTTGCTATAGCACTCACGATATTCCTTTCTGTATGGTTCAAAGTAGAGCATACACTTTCAATTCATAGTATCACTAACCCAAGGCGAGAGTTATTTTATTGGTTAACAGTTATTACAACTTTTGCTTTGGGTACGGCACTTGGGGATATGACAGCAGTAACCTTGAATCTAGGATACTTGGACTCTGGTATTTTGTTTGCAGTACTTTTTGTTCTTCCACTTGTTGCATATAAGTTCTTTAAAGTAAATGAAGTTCTGGTATTTTGGGCTGTATATATTGTTACTAGGCCACTTGGAGCATCACTTGCTGACTGGTTTGGAAGAACAACCGACTTTGGAGGCATAGGTTTTGGAACAGGGAAAACAAGTCTTGTATTGACTTTCCTTATAATATTATTTGTAGGATACCTTTCAATCACAAGAAAGGATATTAAGGGTAAGTAAAAGTAGAATAGCTAAACCTTAATTCAGCAAAGAATCTGTAAAGATTGTTTTATCCTCGTATGCAAACCTAATTTGATCAATCCAGGCTAGAAAAAGTTCGAATGAAAGTGCATAAAGGGCACCAATACACGTACAGGAATATTGAACTGATAAAATTTACTTGACAATAACCATAAATATCCCCATTATATGACTATGCGAGCTAAGCATATTTTACCCTTCAACCGTATACTTCTTGCTGGTGGAATTGTAGTCTTACTTCTTATTGGAGCTCTTGTGGGTGGACAGGTAACATACAATAAATTAATTAATGATACAGAAAGAAAAGTTTATTTCTTTGATCCTCGAAACCATGGAAAATTTTCTTCTATTAAATTAGAGAAAGAACCTGATGATACTTTCAATAATGCTAATGTGCTTGTGCCAGGCTATCAAACCCAAGGCACGTTTAGTAGTGCAACTGATGTTGACATGTATACCTTTACTACGAATACTCCCGCAAATATACAACTAATCCTCCAAAATACACCTGCGGAATATAGTTTGTCTATTTATGATAGTAACAAGGTTGTTATTGCTTCTTCACAAAGACTTGGGTTTTTACAATCTACATCTGTCTTGGCTATTCCTGATCCCGGGAAATACTACATTAAGCTAATTGGCAAAGGACAAGGATCTGATAATAGCAACTATCCTTATACAATATTGTTTAATATTCTTCCTTTTCAAGAATAGCTTCATAAAATTTTTATACCTTGTGAAATTAGCCTTAAAAAGGTTGTCTTCTTTATTGTTCCTTTTGATTGGTGATTGTTGACACGTCTTTGCATTTTTTATACAGTGAGAATATGCAAGCAGTTGCTGGTTTTATTCTTTTACAAATTTTCACACTTACTCTTCTTTTAAATTTTTCATCAA
>DASTLH010000004.1:0-2208 GCA_035715145.1 Patescibacteria group bacterium | reverse complement strand
TTTGAAAAAGGATACACTCCAGCAACAGAGGTTATGGACGTAAAAACAGACTTCCCTACAGGAGATCCGACAACTCCAACCTTTACTCCTGCCAACTATAACGGTAAATTTAATGGGCCAGTTCAGCTTCGATTTGCTTTGGGAAATTCTCTTAATATCCCAGCTGTTAAAATGCTTGCCAGAGTTGGAATAAAAGACGTGATGCAAAATGGCTATGCAATGGGAATTTCCAACTGGCAGCCAACAGACCAGAACCTAAAAAGTGTTGGATTGTCTTTGGTTTTAGGAGGACGAGAAACAACCCTTCTTGATGAAACAACGGCATATAGTGTGTTTGCCAATAAAGGAATAAGACAAGATCCGGTCTTCCTTTTGAAAGTAACTGATAGTAAAGGAAATGTGTTATATGAAAACCACCCAACACAGGGACCACGGGTTATGCCTGAAAATATCACATTCTTAATTTCTCATATTTTACTTGATAACAATGCTCGACTTTTGGACTTTGGGCCAAATTCAGAGCTTGTTGTTAGGGGGAAAACAGTTTCTGTTAAAACCGGAACAACCAATGATTTTAGAGATAACTGGACGCTTGGATATACTCCTTCTTATGTTGTTGGTGTGTGGGTGGGAAATAATGACAACACTCCAATGAGCAATGTGGCGTCCGGTATTACGGGAGCTGCTCCTATTTGGAATAGGATTATCAGCTATGTTTTAAAAGGGAAAAATGATGAACCTCCTCAAAAGCCAGATGATGTCAATGCGGTGACTGTTGATGCATTGTTTGGCGGCTTGCCAACAGCAGGTATGCCAACTCGTTCTGAATACTTTATTAAAGGAACAGAGCCAACGTCTCCCTCCACTGTGTATCAACAAAAAGATGGAAAAGTGTATTATGTGGTGCGAGAAGATGATCCAGTCTCAACTGATGGACAAAATCGCTGGCAAGCAGGGATTGATGCATGGATAAAAACAGCTCACTCAGCAGCAGATTATCAATGGTATCCTCCAGATGATTTGCTTAAGAGTCTTAATATTCAACCTACCAATACGCCAACTCCAACGCCATAAGCCTAGGCAATAAATTTAAGAAGAAGAGGAAATTCTTTCATCGGTTGATTAAATGTATCTGATCCCATATGACCTTCGCCGTGAGGAACGATAAGGGTTCCTCCAATTTTACCCAACAGATCAAGACCCACTTCTGGGGTACATCCCCACGGATCATTGTCTGAGTTGACTACAATTATTTCATTACTATTTTTTTTGATGGTAGTCCAATCATAGTGTGGTTTGATAATTGGTTCTGAAAATTCAGGAAGATTTTCATAGAATGCAGCAGTTAAAATTGCTTGTTTAATAGGACTTTTTACTGTTTCTAATAATGCCAGAATAAGTGTGGAACCAGCTGAGTGCCCAATAACAATTGTTTCTTCGGAATAGTCTTCTTGGAGTGCTACTGGTAACCACTTTTTAACATCTGGGTGATCAGTATCTGGTAGTTGTGGAATCGATACTGAAAATCCTCGTTTTTCTAATTCTTTTTTGAGCCAGGGATACCAGTAATGATTTGGAGTCTCGCCAGTTCCGTGGAAAATAATTGCATTCTTCATAAAATAAAAATTATTTGGGTGAGGCGTTGAATTTTTCTTTTACTGCTTTGATAATATTTTCTCTCACTTGGGCTACTTCCTCTGTAGTCAAATTTTTCTCTTTATCCTGATAAACAATATGGAATGTTTTGGAGTTTTCATACATATCTAAAAGTGTTACTTGTGTAATAAGTTTGCTTTGTTTTTTGATTTCTTTCATAAGTGCCCCAGTTTGGACGTCTGGTTCTACAACAAATGCCAAGTCCTCCGTTATTGGTGGGTATTTTGCCAGGGGTGTATAGGTTTTCTTCAGTGTGGCAAGAGATAAAAGGGTTTCAAAATTTGCTTCCAGAGTTACGACATTTTCATCTAAAACCTGAATAGTTCCAAGGCGGGTTTTCTCACAATAAATATCAGCTCCCAATCCTCCAAGTTCACTCTCTTGATACGTTAATTCTTCAATTCCCATATCTTTTGTGAGTTGTTCAATATAGCCCTTTGCATGGTAAAAGGCTGCTTTCTCACCTTTCAGGGCAAGAGATAACACCCTGGTTTCAATTGGAAGATGTCCTTTTTTATTTTTCTTATAGGTATTGGCAATTTCAAAAATCAT
>DASTLH010000003.1:0-1930 GCA_035715145.1 Patescibacteria group bacterium | reverse complement strand
CGTCAAGAACACGCAAAAATTAGAGAACTGCTTCCTCATAGCATCAAGGCAATGGAAATGGCTCTGGATGAAGGGATGGACGCTGCAATGAATAAATATAACAGTAAATAAATCCTGTTTTGGAGGAAATATTGATATAATACCAGTATGCAACAAATAGGAAATATCCTCAAGAAATTTGACCCGACAAAAGATAAGTACATCTCTCGTGAGTTTCAGGCATTTGGGGTTCATTTGGCAGAAGAGCTCAATGACATGAAGCATAAATCCCTCTATATTAAAATGGCAAAAACAGAGCATCGTCCGCTTTTGGAAAAAGCTCTTTCCTTTGTTTCAGACAGTAAGGCCAATAATAAAGGAGCGTTGTTTATGTGGAAACTCAAACAGTTAAAAGGAGAAGTAAAGAAAAAAACAGAATGACAAGTGTTCATATTATTATCAGTGGATTTGTCCAGGGAGTTGGTTTTCGAAAGTTTGTTCATAAAGAGGGAAGAAGGCTTGGTCTTTCTGGGTGGGTTCAAAATCTTCACAATGGAACTGTTGAAGTGAATGCCATAGGTGAGAAAGAAAAGCTTGAAGAGTTGATTGAAAAATGCAAAAAAGGATCGTATTTTGCCGAAGTAGATGATGTTTCTGTTGAGTGGGGAGAAGAAGACTCAGGAGACGACTTTTTTATTCTTTAGATAAGGCTGCAGATTTGTGAATCGGTCAATTTTTTAAGCATATACCACGAAGAAAAGATCAAAATAACAAGAGAAACAATCTGAATTTCAATTCCATGAAATGGTAAAAACGATAACGACGTTGAAAGTCCTAAAACAGATAAAATAGTCACGCCACATGCCCCGCATCCAGCCGTAACCAAACTGATGAGTGCTGCTCCTCCGACAGATATTTTTACTCCTCCCATACCGTGAAGGTGGTGAATAGTTTTAATTAAAAGAACTAAATTGACTCCTAAAAATAAGCCGTTGAGCACTTGGAGTGTTAGTTCAAATGGTGTCATGGAGGTAAATAACCCTAAGAGTAGATCAGAAAGAATGGTCCATTTATACACAAGTGAATACGTTCCCAGAAGCGTATTTATCACCAGTGAGGAATTGAGAAGGAATGCTTCAAGAGAGACGTAACAAATGGTAATTATCAAAACAAGTATGACAGAACGAAGAGTAATAATTTTTTCTTTTGCTGTATTAACAAGTGAAGGGGACATTATTTCTTAGCAAGTTCCTGATCGACGATTGCTTTAAATGCAGAGTATGGTTGTGCTCCAACAATTGGTTGTCCGTCAACAAACACTGTTGGTGTTCCAGATACTCCAGCTTTTTGTCCATCTGCAAGATCTGCTGATACCTGAGAGTTGTATTTGTCTGATTCTAAGCAGGAGTTAAATTGTGCAGTATTGAGCCCAAGAGTAGCTGCATCTGCTTCTAACTTGTCTTTTGCAAAGGTTCCTGAATTTTCCTGGCCCTGATTTTGGTAAAGGTAATCGTGGAAGTCCCAGAATCTGCCTTGCTCGTTTGCACATTCAGATGCGTTTGCTGCAAAGGTTGATTCCTGACCTAAGAATGGATAATGTCTAAAGTAGAATTTAACTTTTCCTGTTTTAACATAGTCATTGACAAATGTAGACTCGACTTCAGTAAACCATTGTTTGCAGAAAGGACATTGAAAGTCTGCAAATTCTACAACTGTGACTTTTGCATCTTTATTCCCCATAAGAGGAAGATGTCCAACAGCAACATTTACTTTTTGTCCTGGTTGTGCTGCTTGGGCTCCTGCTTGTTGTTGAGCAGCTGCTGGTTGTGTTCCAGCTCCTGCTTGATAGAGACTGCCACCATTTTGTTCTAGATATTGAACTTTTGTGAGAAGCATACCGAGTAAAAATGAAGCAATAATAAGCAAAATCACCAAAACAGGGGTAAAGGTT
>DASTLH010000002.1:0-4873 GCA_035715145.1 Patescibacteria group bacterium | reverse complement strand
AGGGGCAAGAATAACTTCTCTTTTGTATTTTTTCTCAAGCGCTTTTGTCAAAAGCCAGTCTGCAAGAAATGGGTTTTTTGGCAGAATTGGACCATGAAGATAGGTTCCAATACTATTTTTGTAGATAGCTCCTTCTGTTTTGTCTTCTGCGTTACTGCCGTATCCTTTTATAACTTTGCCAAGTGGTTTTACTCCTTTTCCCAGGCGGGTTCTTCCTCCATGATTTTCAAATCCGACAAAAATAGCCTTTTTCCCAAAATTCTCTGATGCGTCTATAGCAATATTTCCAATCAAACGTTTCCCTCCGGGGTTTTCTGTCCAGACATCTAAAACGCCGAGTTGCTTAATGGTTGTTTTATCAGCTTCTTTGTAATACTTTCCTAAAAATTGAAACCCCCCACAAATATAAAGTCCAGGGATATCATTCTCAATCAAATCTGAAAGAGTTTTTTTCTTTTTCTCCAAATCTTTTGCGACAATGGTTTGTTGTCTATCTTGTGCCCCTCCCATAAAAAGTAAATCAGCTGACTTAAGAAGACTAATGGGAGAATTGGTAAAAATAGGTTGAACTTTTGCCTCAATACCTCGTTGTTCAAGACGTTTCTGTAAAACAATAACATTACCTCTGTCTCCATAAATGCTCATTAAATCAGGGTAAAGCCAGGCGATAGTTAAAGACATGGTGTTCATAAAATTTTCCTTCCTGTTAAAATCTTTCTCACTTCAAGCATGGCAGAATAGGTTGGCAGAATATAGAGTGTTTCATTTTTTCCCATCTTTTCCAAAGAGTATTTTACGCCGTCTTCCAATTTTTCATAAACAGAAAGAGTTTTTTTATTATCTGAAGCATATTGAAGTCTTAACGCCATGTCATAGACTCTGTCTCCGCTTACTGCCACACTTTCAAAGTCATTGATAAATGGTTCAATGTCCATGTCCCAGATCCAGCTGATATCCCGTCCATCTGGAATACGGTCGTTTAAGACGAAGAGTACGTGTTTTGCTTTTTTTTCTGCAATGGTTTTGAGTGACTCGTTAAATCCTGTTGGGTTTTTTGATAAAAAGAGTTGAACTTTTTTCCCATCAATCTCGAGTATTTCTTGTCTGCCAAATGCAGCTGTGACTGCGTGGAGTGCCTTTTGAATTGCTCCGTTTGGTATCCCCAATGCTTGTGCTGCTCCAATTGCAGCAAGCGTATTATATTTGTTGTAGGTGCCTTCTAACGGATAAAAGCTGGTGGTAATCTGCGGTGTTGGACGTTCTAAATTGCACGATTCACATCTCCAAATACCAATATGAGAGTATGAGACAGAAGAAAAGCTGAGACGATTGTTGCATCGTGGGCAATAGAGCGAGTCAGCTGCGTGGGAAAGAGTTTTTGTTCCTTTTTCAGTAAGGCCAAAATAAACAATTGGTGTCTTTACATCATGTCCTAAAAAAGCAACCAACGGATCATCGGCATTAAGAATAAGTTTGGTTTCAGAAGTTAATTGAGAAAAAGCTTCTTTCCATTTCCCGGCAATTGAGTCCAGTTCTCCATATCTGTCCAACTGATCTCGAAATAAATCCAGCACAATAATTGCAAGGGGGCTAACCTGCTGAAGGATAAGTGAAAGATTATTTTCATCAACTTCAAAAATTGCAAAGTCTGCGGTGAGTCTGCCTACGGCATTGGTGTTAAGCATAAGAGAGGAGGCAATTCCGTTCAGAAGATTTGCTCCCGAGGTGTTTTGGATTACTGAAAATCCTTGTTCTTTTAAAATAGTTGTGAGCATAGTGGCGGTAGTTGTTTTGCCATTTGTTCCGGCAACCAAAACCACTTGTGTTGGTGAATTTTTAAGAAGAGTACGAATGTAATTTTTCTCAAAGGTAAGTGCAATATGTCCTGGCCACGTTGAGCCATTACCACGTTTTAATAGTTTACTGGTTATGGAAATTCCTTTTCCAGCTAGGGTTAGGATATGTTTTTTCATCACATGTGTCTGAGAATTCTGATTCGGTCCTCAATAGGTGGGTGAGTATCAAATAAATTAACAAACCAGTTGCTGGTAGTTTTGCCGGTAAGAGGGTTTTCTATAAAAAGCTGGGCTGTTGCGTTGCTTACTTGGGGCATGGGTTGTTTGTAATTGGCTATTTTTTCAAGAGCCATAGCAAGTCCTTCTGGGTAGCGTGTTAAAAGTGCGCCAGATGCATCTGCCAAATATTCTCGTTTTCGTGAAAGAGCAAGCTGAATAAGCGTTGCAATAATAGGAGAAAGGATTGCAAATAATATACCAATGAGAATAAATATGCCTTGGAGATTATCACTACTATTGTCATCTCTATTTCGTCTGAATCCTCCCCAAAAGAGTTGATTTTGAAACATGTTTGCCAAAATGACAATAAACCCAACCATAATTGCCACAATACTCATAAGTCTTGTATCAAAATTTTTAACGTGAGAAAGCTCATGGGCAATCACGCCTTCAAGTTCTGCTTTATTGAGCCTTTGTAGTAGTCCACTCGTGATACAGATGACTGCGTGTTTGGGGTCTCTGCCGGTTGCAAAGGCATTGGGGGCATCTGTGTCCATAATATAAATTTTAGGCATTGGAAGTCCGTCACCAATGCATAAATTTTGTACTGTATGAAATAAAACTGGATTGTCAGATTCTTTAATCTCTTGTGCTCCAACACTTGCTAAAACTAATTTGTCTGAGAAAAAATAGCTGCCAAAAGAAGAAAAAATAGCAAAAGAAAGAGCAATGGTTGTATATCCTGCGACATTTCCTTGTGCTTTTCCAAACACAAATCCAACCATAGCAATAAATGCTATGAAAAAAGCCATGATAAACCATGTCTTCCATTTGTTGCTGGCAATTGCAGAATAGATGTTCATAGAGAATTAAAATTTGACGCTAATCTCTTTTTTCTCCTCAGCTGTAGCAGCAAAAAACTGAGCAGGTTCAAATCGCATCATGTTTGCAAAAATAACTGTTGGGAAAACACTCAGTTTTGTGTTGTAATCCATAACAACACTGTTATAAAACTGTCTTGCATATGCAATCTTATCTTCTGTGTCAGATAACGTTTCCTGAAGCTGTGCGAAATTATCGCTTGCTTTAAGAGTTGGGTAATTTTCAGCCACTGCAAACAGTGATTTTAATGTGCTTGCCAGTTCTGAATTTGCTTTTGCTTTATCTTCAACAGTTTTTGCTCCCATAAGGCTTGCTCGTGCTTTTGTAACTTCTTCGAACACACTTTTTTCGTGTTTGGCATAGCCTTTGACAGTTTCAACGAGATTGGGGATCAAGTCAGTTCGTCGTTTTAGCTGGACATCAATTTGAGAGAACGCTTCTCCCACGCGTACTTTTGCCGTAATAAGGCTGTTGTACGTTGCAAAAATAACAAATGCCAGAAAAACAACAATTCCAATAATCCAAATCATATTCTCACCTCACTTTCCTAACCATTCAATCAATTTATTATACTCCAATGTGTTGATAATATCACTCTTTTGAGCCCAGCCGCGTCTCGCAAGCCAAACGCCATAATACATATAATCCATGTGTGCTGTCGCATGACTGTCGGTGTCTATTGCCAGTTTTACTCCGTAGTTGACCGCGTCGCGTATGAGGTTGTCTGGCAAATCAGAGCGTTCAGGCCAGCAGTTGATTTCTAATGCTTTATTGTTTGCTTTACAAAACGCAAAGATTTGTTCCCAGTCTAAATTATATCCCGGACGTTCGTTGATGAGCCTTCCTGTCGGGTGAGCAAGTATTTTTGCCTTTGGGTGAGAGAGTCCAGCGAGGACTCTTTTTGTCATTGTTTGTGTATCCATGCCAAATGAGCTATGAATGGAGACGATAGTTGCATCTAAAAGCGACAGCGATTTTCCATCAATAGCTAAGTCTCCATTGACTAAAATGTCTGTTTCAAGTAAAGAAATTACTCGTATATTTTTATTACTCTCTTTTAATTGTTCGATATAGTGTTGACGTTTTGCCAAGATATCATACATTTGTGTTTTTGTGTGTTTTGAGACGCTGGGGTTATGCTCAGAAAACGCGAGATACTCATATCCAAGACTCTTTGCATGGGTTAGCATTTCTTGCATTGAATTTGCTCCCATATCATGAGAAGGCTCTATAGGATAGCTAGAGTGGATATGGAAATCTCCTAAAATATCTTTAAGCTCAACTAATTTGGGAAGGGAATGGGTAAGTGCTTTTTCAATTTCACCAACGTCTTCTCGAAGTTCTGGAGGAATCCAGTCCATGCCAAGACGGTTGTAAAAAGCTTCTTCTGTTTTAAATTGTTCTCGAGGAGCAGAAGGGGTTTCCATGTTTTTTATGCCATATTCTGACAGGGAAAGATGAAGTTTTTTAAGTGCATAATCTCGCAAATGGACATTGTGATTTTTACTTCCTGAAAAATGTTGAAGAAGAGAACCCCAGCTTGCGACCGGTTGAGTCATTAAGTCTACTTGCTGACCTCCTGTGGTAAGAAGCGAAGCAGTGGCTGGGCCTCGTTCGATAATTCTTGATTTATATGGATAGGCAACAAAATGTTCTATGACTTCTTTGGGGTTTTCTGTCGCAACAGCAATATCAACGTCTCCAACCGTAGTTTTGTGTCTCCTTAAGCTGCCAAGGGGTTCTGCCTCTACAACAGCTGGGGATTGTTTAAGGTATGTAACTAAGTTTTCTGCCAACTCGGCGGCAAATGGTAAAAGCATGCGAGTTGTTTTGCCAGCGCCTTTGCCAAATTCTGAAATTGCCCGCATCATATCAGATTGGGATTTTTCTCCAAAACCTTCAATATCAGCTATCTTTCCTTCTTTTGCCAGTCTTTCTACATCTTTAATAACAGTTTTGGGATTATCCAAATTAAA
>DASTLH010000001.1:0-37851 GCA_035715145.1 Patescibacteria group bacterium | reverse complement strand
TTGGCTTATCGAAAAAACGCACCGGTTAATTTTTGTCCAAAAGACTTAACTGTTTTGGCAGACGAGCAGGTTATTGATGGCAAATGTGAAAGATGTGGCTCTGAAGTTGAAAAAAGAAACCTGACTCAGTGGTTTTTCCAGATTACTCACTATTCAGAGCGGCTGTTGAAAAATATTCCCGGCCTTGATTGGACTGAAAAAGTCAAAATTGCCCAAACCAATTGGATTGGCAAAAAAGAGGGAATAGAAATTACCTATCCAGTTGAACATAGTAGTGAAACCGTGACTGTTTTTACCACACGGCCTGATACTAATTTTGGTGCTACATTTATTGCTTTGGCTCCGGAAAACCCATTGGTAGAAAAATTGACAACACCTGAGAATAAAAAAGTAGTTGAAGAGTACATTGCCGCTGCAAAATTAAAATCAGATGTGGAAAGGGAAACAGAAGGGAAGGAAAAAACAGGAGTGTTTACGGGCTCTTATGCCATTAACCATCTCACTGGGTTTAAAATGCCGATTTGGGTGTCAGATTTTGTGCTCATGGGATTTGGAACAGGTGCGTTGGTTGGTGTTCCAGCTCATGATCTGCGAGATTTCCACTTTGCTGCAAAGTTTGGTTTGGCAATAAAGCGAGTAGTTGTGGGGAAAGATGGGGACACATCAGATATCACTGATGAGAAACAGGTTCAGGAAGAGGAAGGAGTCATGATTAACTCAGATTTCTTAGATGGTATGGATATTCATGATGCTACCAAGAAAATAATAGACTACATTTCAGAAAAAGGGTGGGGGAAACGAGTAACAACCTACCATCTTCGAGACTGGCTTATTTCAAGACAGCGTTATTGGGGCCCACCAATTCCTCTTGTTTTCTGTGAGGCGTGTGCAGCAAAGGGAATTTGCTATGAAATGAATGAATTAGGGGAGTCAAAAGGGTTGATTGCCAGAGAAGAAAGCAATATGGCAGGGTGGTTTCCTGTTCCAGAATCAGATCTACCTGTTTTGTTGCCAGAACTGGAAGATTGGAAGCCAACCGCAGATGGCAAATCACCTCTTGCGCGGCTTACCAACTGGGTTAACACAACCTGTCCAAATTGTGGAGCAGCGGCAACAAGAGAAACAGATGTGTCTGATACATTCCTGGATAGTGCGTGGTACTTCCTTCGATACGTCTCAACTGATATAGAAAATGCACTTTTTGATATGGATAGAGTCAAAAAATGGCTCCCAGTGACTTCATACATTGGCGGAGCAGAGCATTCAGTGCTACATCTTTTGTACTCCCGATTTATCACCATGGTTTTGAAAGATTTGGGTCATCTTGATTTTGAAGAGCCTTTTGCCAAATTCAGAGCACATGGACTCATTATTAAAGACGGCGCAAAAATGAGTAAGTCAAAAGGAAATGTTATCAACCCCGATGATTATGTTAAAAAGTATGGAGCAGATACTCTTCGATGTTATTTGGGGTTTGTTGGTCCATTTGCTCAGGGGGGAGATTTTCAGGATAGCGGCATTGAAGGTCTTAATAAATTTCTTAAAAGAGTTTGGGTGATGGCACAGCGAACTCTTGGCAATTATAGTGAAATGACAAAAGAGAGACAGTTTGCAATGCATAAGGCAATTAAAAAAGTTTCTGAAGAAATGCCAGAACTTCGTTTTAACACGTCACTTGCAGCGCTTATGGAATGGTATAACGTTTTGTCAAAAGAGGAGACAATTGCAAAAGAAGAATTAGAAAATTTTATCAAAATGCTTGCTCCATTTGCTCCTCATATAACTGAAGAAATTTGGTCAGAGATGCAAAAAAATGAGAAAGATTATAAGTCTATTCATGTCAGTAGTTGGCCCGTGTATAAAAGTGAATTTTTAGAGAAGAGTAGTGTCACATTGGTTGTCCAAGTCAATGGGAAAATTCGTGATAGTATTGATGTCTCAGTTGATGGTTTGACAGAAGAATCTGCAGTGTCTCTTGCAAAAGAATCTAGCAAAGTGCAGCAGTGGATTGCTAATAAGAAAATTCTTAAGACAATTTATGTCCCCCAAAAAATTGTTAATATAGTTGTGGCTTAAAAAATTTTCATAGCGTCTTTTCACCTCATACTAGACTTTTTTTCAAATTCAGTGCTACATTTTATAAATGGAACAGGTAAGAGAAATACTAAAAAAGCTCCCAAAACAGGTTTTTCTTCCATTAGGCCTGGCTTGTGCTGGTTTGATACTGTTAGTATATGGTTTTGTTTTGGCTAAGCCTCCAGACACTACTCGTGAAAATGATGCTCAGGCACAGTTTTCACAGCCAACACAAGGTCCAGCTGTTAATTTACTCCAAGAAAAGGTCGATATTGAAGGATCAGTGGTTAGCGCAGGGGTGTATTCTTTGCCAACTACGTCACGGGTTCAGGACGCACTGGTTGCAGCAGGCGGGTTGTCATCTACAGCTGACAGAGAATGGGTTGCAAAGCATGTTAATTTGGCAACTAAGCTGACTGACGGAATGAAAATCTATATTCCAAAGCAGGGTGAATCGGGAAGTGATGCCATTTCCTTAGGTACAGCCTCTATTGATGGACAAAATAAGCAGACTGATATTAACAGTGCTAGCCTTTTTGAGCTAGATGCACTCCCTGGTATTGGACTTGTGACTGCTCAGAAGATTATTGATGCACGGCCATACACCACGAGTCAAGATTTAGTAACAAAGCATGTGCTCAGTAGTAGCGCTTTTGCCAAGATAAAAGATGTGGTTGTTGCACAATAGAGAGCATGAAGCAGTACGTTGTTTTTATTAGCATTATTATTTCTTTAGTGCTAATTCGTCTTTTTCTTTTCTTCAATTTTTCTCCAAGCTTGAAAGATGGTCAAGAGGTTGTTTTTCATACGGTTATTACCTCAGTTCCTCAGCCGTTTTATTTAGGTCAAAAGGTCACTGTATTTCTAAAAAATAGCTTTGGAAGTATCCCCATTGTGCTTATTCTCAAAACAACCACGCTCGGGTATGGTGATGATGTTACTATTTCTGGCAAAATAACAAATAGAGTGCTAGGAAATAAAAAGACTGATATGGTAATCTATTCTCCAACAATTAGCTTTGATACTTCGCCCAAAAGTATTCTTTTCCATCTTTCTCAAAGGTTTTCAGAAAAAATAGCTGTAATCTATCAAAAAGGGCTTCCTTCTGAATACGCTGGGCTTCTTTTGGGGATAGTATTAGGCGTAAAAAGAGATATGAGTCAACAGTCTCTCAAGCTCTTTCAAATGACAGGGGTGACGCATGTTGTTGCTGCTTCTGGAATGAACGTGACACTTTTAGCAGGAATGGTGATGGGAGTGCTAGGGTTTTTGTCCAGAAAACAACGAGTATATGTGACAATTCTCTTTATTCTGCTTTTCTGCGTAATCTCGGGTGCTCAAGCGTCTATTGTGAGAGCGTCGATAATGAGTATTGCTATATTTGCTTCTCAGCTGGTGGGGAGGCAATACACGCCCTGGTATGGACTTTTTCTTGCTGCCTCAGGCATGATTTTGTTGAGTCCTGAGCTTGTGCTCGATACTGGGTTTCAGCTTTCTTTTGCAGCGACAGGTGGTATGGTGCTTGTCAATAAAAGAATAAGAGTGCTAACAGTTTTGGGAGATGATTTTAGCTCGACAGTAAGCGCTCAATTAACAACGTTACCAATTATTCTTGCTACATTTGGGCAGTATGGACTTTCGTCGTTGCCTGTAAATTTATTGCTCCTGTGGACTGTTGCACCACTGATGATACTGGGAGGATTGTCTGCAATTATAGGATTAGTTTTTCAACCACTAGGAAGTATTATTGCCGGGATATCTTATCCGCTTTTGTGGTACTTTTTTTCTGTCGTTGGATACTTTGCAAAGATGCCATTTTTTTTACAACATATTGTTTTCTTACCAGTCAGTATTGTCGGATATTACTTTTGTTTGTTTGCCTTTTTGCTTTTCACGAAAAAGGAGAAGAGGGAAGAAAAATAATTATTCCACTGGGCCAAGCAGTTGTTTGACGTCTAGTTGTCTGGTGGGGGATTCATCTACGTCATAGCTCTGATCAATTTGTCTCACAAGTGCTTCAAGACCAACTGCATTGAGTGAAACTCCAGTGTCAGCCAGAATTCGATTGTGTAAAAGTGCTACAAAGAATCGACTGTTCATTCTTTCAAGGGCTGACGTAGGTGTTTCATTGGAGCGGGAAAGTATTCCTCGAAGCTCTGCCGTTGCATATTTACCAAGCGTATCAGCCGTAAAGAATTGAAATTGGCCCTGATAAAGGACTGAGAGTAACTCTTGAGGAAAAAGATTTTGTATTCCCAGTTCAAAAAGACGCTGGATAACTGTGTTGGCAAAGATTTTTCGCTCATTTGCTTGTTCGGCTCGTGTTTCTGGGTTATCTGGCTTTGCTTCAACAAGGCCGTAATCAATAACCACAGCATATCCGCCTCTTCCCGGAAGGAGAATATTGTCTAAATGACCATATTGTCCGACGTCTTGATGAGTCAAAACTTTTTCTTTGTTCCACCCCATAAGTAAGTGAGTGCTATGAAAGTCCTCAAGTGCTTTGGTTGCTTTGGCAATTGAATAAAGGAGCATAAAGCGTCGCGTTTCATCGGATAAAAGTTCTCCTGAGGTCGTCATTGTTGAGATGACATCTTCAAGTGATTGGGCAAAAGCAATACCTCTGAGTTGGTATTCACTGGAGCCAGAAGAGACAGCTTCTATCTGGTGGAGGAATGGATCAGGACTCTGTGATCTATCTCTGACACTTTGTCCAAATGCCTTCATCCAGCGTCTTTCACTGTTGAAAGATCGAAACGCGCGAATTTTTTCCATAATTCCAGAGGCTTTTCTTGAGCTGACAGTGACTGGAAACCCAGAAACACCTAAAAAAGCTGTTTTTTCCTGTCCAAGAGGAGTGAAATTATGAGAAACTCCTGTGATTGTTTTGTATGCTCCCTGGCCAACAATATTGTTTTCTACAACACTTAAAGTGCCATACCTATGGCCTTGTCCATCTCTTACTTCTGTGGAGTAGCGAATTGTTGGAGAGTTGTGCTCGGTAGACATATTAGACTAGGCTTGCATCTTCATCTTGCCAGCCTGTTCCTCCTTTGAGATACATTGTGATAACAGCTTGAAGTTTTTTGACAAAATCTTCCGGAGCAACCTGATCTTTTTGAAAATAATCTGCTGCGCCAAGTTCCATAGCCTCTTTAACAAAGTTTTCACCACTAAAATAAGAGAACATAATAACAGGAATTTTTGAGGTTTCTGGGGTTTGCTTGAGTACTCTCAAAACATCATTGCCACTCATATTGGGGAGCATTTGGCCTAAAACAATAATGTCAGGGTGTTCCAGCTTTGCTTTCTCAATGCCTTCTACGCCTGAGGAGACAGTTGATGCCTGAAAACCACTTTGTGTGACTGCTTTTACATAGCTATCAATTCGTTGTGGATCTTTATCAATAAAAAGAACAGTCATTATTTCAAGCTATCAGGGTAGGGAAGTAATGTCAAGTTTAAAAAGAATTCAAGAAGTTTGAGGCTAAAAATGCCCCCTTGACAAAGAGCTACAACCTGTAGTAAAGTATACACAGATTTACGTTGGGCGTTGATGAGGAAAGGCGAAAGCCCTCGAGCCTCTGAGCCAGTCAGGAAAAAATCTAAAAAGAAAGTACTGACACAATAAGCTAATTCGTTTTCTGTCAAGGCAATTACAGAAAAATTTTTAGTCTTTAGGACTATCGAATTGGGAAAAAGCGTGGCACCACGGCAAAGTCCGTCGCTTTTGGGGCACTCTCGTGTGAGGGGTCCCAGAAGAGACGGATTTTTTTATGGAAAACATGATTGTTACAAAAACATATGCACGACGAGCAACTTCTTGAGGAGGTTGTTTGTTTTGTGCATTTCAACCTCCGGAAGGAGGTTGTTTTATGGGAACGGAGGTGAATTATGGAAACTCAACAAATAATAGATAGACACAGTGGTTCTCCAGATGCATTGTGGAGTGCAATTAAAAAAGTACATCCGCAATCTGAGGTGGTGCATCCTGAAAAATTAGGGCAGGGACCTGTGGTGAATGCACTTTTTACTTTTTGTCCGTTATATGCACAAGGGTCTCTTCAGGAATCTGGACTTATTTATGAGCCTGCACCAATTGAAGATTCCCGTGTGGCAGGGAAATGGGAAGCAGTAAAAAATGTGGTAGTTGCTCTCTCAGATGAGCTTAAACACCAGGGGAAAAGTTTGTCACTGACCGTTGTTTTGGCAGATAAAGGAGTTTTGCTCAATCACGAGCCAACAGCAGAAGACCAAGCAGCTCTCACATATCATGCAGGGCTTTATAAAGAGGCTTTAGAAGAGGTTTGTGAAGAAAATGGGATAGATCTTCAATTTCTGCGCTTTCAAGATGAAGGGGTGGATGTGCACTTTCCTTCATTTGTTAATCCCAGTGCTCCTATCCCCAATGTGGCAAGGCCTGAGGGATTTGATAGAAGAGGAGTTGCAGATGTTGAAGATCCAGCAACCATGCTGGCTCTGATAAAAGATTATATGGAAAGTTTGGGTGTAGACAGCTTGCCTGTCATAAATAAAAAAATGAGAGCAACAATAAAAGATCTTATTAGTGCATTTGGGCCACAAACAACATTTTGGATGGTTGCAGGATATTTGGCATTTGATTATAAAATTCCAGAGCTTTTAGGTGAGGGAGGGCTCTATATTAGTGCCGAGCGTTTTCCTCCAATTTTCAGGATTGCCCGTTTGACGCCGGACTTAAATGACATGGCAAGAGTTGAGGTGAAGGCATAATATGTATAAAGTAAAGTTTCAAAAAATTGGGAAAATTGCAGGAATGCATTACACCAAAAAGAAAAAACCTGACACGCTTATTATCTACGGGATCGGAGCTCCGATCCCGCCGGATAACGGAACTCTTCCTGATGCAAAAATAATTTACCAGTTTGAGGTAGATATTTTTGTGCCGGATTATATTGGTTTTGGAAGAAGCGATGGCAGATTTACTCCCAAAAACTGTATCCAAACATTCATTATTCTTTTTCATGCATTTTCAAAAGGGTATTGGGCAAAAAATGCTTATGATAATTCCAAAGTTTTTTTGCAGTATAAAAGAATTATTTTTATTGGAAGAAGTTTGGGGGCAACCTATGTGCCTCTTTTGCCGCGGTTTTGCCCTGAGATAAAAGAAATAGCAATCTTTTGTCCTGTTGTTGATAGCAAATCATGCGGCAGCGTCCAAGGAGAGGAATCAAATGAAGATTTTTTAAGAAGTATGAAGCAGGACGGTTATTATCATTTGTATAGAGGCATTTTAACAAAAGAATGGGAGAACCATTTGGAAAACAAAGATGATTTGTCCCCAATGGAAAATATTTCTTTTCTCAAAGACGCAAAATTATTTATTGGACATGGGAAAAAAGATGTGTGTGTCAACTTTACTAAGTCAGAGGTGTATTATCAAAAGATTATACAGATGTTTCCTCAGAAAAAACATGAGGTCGTGTTGAAGATTTATCCAAAAGGAGACCATGGACCAACAACCACAAATAAAGCAGTTTTTGATTTTCTGATGTGGCTTAAGCTAAAGAAGATAACTATGGTAGAATAAGGGGAGAGTATGAAAAACATTGTTTTACAAAAATTAGAAAAAATTGTTAAAGAATTAACAGATAAAGATATCAAAATAGAACTTAATACTCCGCAAGACATAGGGCATGGAGACTATACGTCTAATGTTGCTATGCGTCTTTCCAGTATGCTGGGAAGAAATCCGATGGATATTGCCAAAGAAATTACAGAAAAACTTTCACCAATTGATGGGGTAGAGAAAATAGAAATTGCTAGTCCAGGATTTATCAATTTTACGCTCACTCAGGAGTATCTTCTTTCCCAAACAAAGGATTTGATGAGTGACTTAGAGCACCCTGCTCTTTCAGAAAAAATGGAAGGGAAGAAAATAATTGTTGAATTTACCGATCCAAATCCTTTTAAACAGCTTCATATTGGACATGTGTACAGTAATACTATTGGTGAGGCAATTTGCCGTTTGTTCGAATCACAGGGAGCAGAGGTAAAACGGGCAAACTATCAAGGTGATGTTGGCCTTCATGTTGGAAAAGCTCTGTGGGGAATTCTCAAAATGCAAGGGGAGATGCCCGCGTCTGACGCTTCTTTAGAAGAAAAAGCCGAGTTTTTAGGAAAAGCGTATGCAACAGGCGCCACTGCCTATGAAGAAAACGAGCAAGCTCAGCAGGAAATTAAAAATCTTAATAAACAAGTGTATGAAAAAGACCCAACAATTATGCCATTGTATGAAAAAGGCAGAGCATGGAGTCTTGAGTACTTTGAAGGAATGTATAAAAGGCTGGGAATGAAGTTTGATTATTACTATTTTGAATCTGTTGCAGGACCGGTAGGTTTGGAATTTGTGAACTCTCACTTAGATGATGGAGTTTTTGAAAAAAGTGACGGAGCAGTTATTTTTAACGGAGAAAAATATGGTTTGCATACTCGTGTTTTTATTAACTCGCAGGGATTACCCACCTATGAGGCAAAAGAGTTAGGCCTTGCTCCAACAAAATTCAAAGAATATCCTTATGATCTCTCTATTATTATTACCGGAAACGAGATTAATGAGTATTTTAAGGTTTTATTAAAAGCACTTTCTCTTATAAATCCTCAATTATCAGAAAAAACTCGCCATTTGTCTCATGGAATGGTGAAGTTATCCTCAGGAAAGAAAATGTCCAGCAGAAGTGGTCAGGTTATTACAGCCTCAGATGTGTTAGACGAAGCACATACGTTGGCACAAGAGAAAATTGCAGAGGCAAAAAATGGAAAAAAAGATTTAAATGATGACGAAGCACAAAAAGTGGCTGAAGAAGTAGGAATTGGAGCCATAAAATATGCGTTTCTCAAAAGCAGTATTGGGCGTGATATTCCGTTTAGTTTTGAGGAATCAGTAAGCTTTGAAGGTAATGCCGGGCCATATTTGCAATACACTTTTGTGAGGACACAAAGCATTTTAGAAAAAGCTGGCAAATTTGATTTTCCTCAAGCTGTGCAGGGAATTAGTTTAGAAGAACTGTCTCTTCTTCGGCTCATCAACAGGTTTGAAGAGGTTGTTATTCAGGCAGCAGAAGATTTAGCTCCCAGTACTGTTTGTACCTACCTTTATGAGCTTTCAAAAAACTACAACCTTTTTTATCAGAAATTCCGCATCGCAGATGCCTCCACCCCAGAAGAAAAAGCATTCAGATTAGCACTCACACAGGCAACAGGAAGCGTTTTGAAAAAGGGTTTATCCCTTTTGGGGATAGCCGCTCCAGCCAAAATGTGATATACTTAGAAACAGTTTGAGCCACAAATAGTAGCCATATGAATTACAAACGAACACAATTATCCAATGGCCTTCGCGTTATCACTGTCCCTATGCCGTCTTTTGAATCAGTGACTGTTTTAGTCATGGTTGGCGCAGGAAGCAGATACGAAAACAAAAAAAACAACGGTATTTCCCATTTTCTTGAGCACATGGCTTTTAAAGGAACCAAAAACAGGCCTTCAGCACTGGAAATTTCAGGATTAATTGATGGCATTGGCGGAGAATTTAATGCCGGAACAGGCAGGGAATTTACTGATTATTACATCAAAACCCAATCTACCCACTTAGAACTGTGTATTGATCTTCTTTCAGACATGCTCCAAAACCTTTTGCTTGATAAAGAAGAAATTGAAAAAGAAAAAGGCGTTATTATCGAAGAAATTAATATGTACGAAGACACCCCTATGCGAAAATTGGGAGATGTGTATGAGCATTTGCTTTATGGAGATACCCCAATGGGTTGGGACGTGACCGGCACAAAAGAAGTAATTAGATCAATTACCCAAGAAGACTTTGCCAATTACATGAAAAGTTTGTATAGCCCAGACAATATGAGTATTGTGATTGCCGGAGGAATTGATGAAGGCAAAACATTAGAATTGGTAGAAAAGTATTTTGGCCAAATGCCAAAAAATCCCATTATTAAAGCAGAAAAGGTAGTAGAAACACAGAAAAAACCTGCATTTGCACTCAAAACAAAACAAACAGAACAAGTCCATTTTGGCATTGGAGTCAGAACAGTTGGATTGCATCATCAAGACAGATATCCGTTGGACGTTTTGGCTGCAGTGATGGGTGGAGGAATGAGTAGTAGATTGTTCCATGAAATTAGAGAAAAACGGGGGTTGGCATATTACGTGAGAACCAGCTCGTACAATAACGTTGATTGTGGAACCCTTATTTCAACTGCAGGAGTTGATCCAGCACGCGCAGAAGAAGCAGTAAAAGTGATGATGGAAGAATATCGAAAAATTAAAGATAAAAAAATCTCAGATGAAGAAGTGAGAAAAGCAAAAGAGTATATGAAGGGCCATTTTGTGCTTGATTTGGAAGACAGCCGATCTGTTGCCGAATTATATTCATCTCAGGAAATTCTTGAAGGAACAATTGATAATCCTGATGAAATTTTAAAGAAAATTGACGCAGTTACTCCAACACAGGTGCGAGAAGTTGCCGCAAAGTACCTTATTAACGAAACTCTTAATATGGCAATTATCGGTAATTTTAAATCCGGAGAACAGTTTGAAAAGCATCTTAGCCTCTAAATCTCCTTGCTTTTGCACAGCTATTCTCGTATGCTGAACCAACAAATGAGAGCACGCGAATATTCACCATTACCAATGGCCCAATTGACTTCCGCAGAAAATAGAGAACGCGGAATTGTTCATAATTGTGGCATTGCTGGTGTGTATAATCCCAGAGGCGATGTTGCCGGTGTGATTGAAAAACTTTTGGCCAGCTTAAATCATAGGGGACAGGAAGGTGCTGGGGTTGTGATTGTTGGAGAAAACGAAGATCTGCTGGCAAAAGGAAAAGGGTTGGTAAAAGAAGTTATTGATAATAAACATGATGAGCCTGTTTCTCCGGCAGTTGTTTCTCTGACACAATTGCGGGCACATAAAGGAAAAATTGCCATTGGTCAGGATAGATATTCTACCGCTGGAACCTTAGATGCATGGCAGCCATTTTATGACAAACAGGCACGTTTTGGACTGGTTCACAATGGAAATTTTACCAATGTTGATAAAATGTTGGCACTTGTTCCTCCTAAAAAAAGAAAAGATGCAGTGAGTGATTCTTGGGTTGCTCATCAGGCAATTCTGGCAGCAAAAGGGGACAGCTGGGAAGAAAAAATTAAAACTGCAGTATCACAATTTGAAGGGGCATATAGTTTGATAATGCAATCAGATAAAAAATTATTTGCACTTCGAGATCCGTGGGGTATGAGACCACTATGTGTTGGTATGTTGCCTGACGGGGGATATGTTGTTGCCTCTGAACCAAATGGGTTTGCCTCTTTAGGAGCAGTATTTCTTCAGGAATTAAAACCCGGGCAGGGAGTTGTTATTGATGAAACAGGTATGCATGAATTCTGGCAGGACGAGCGTGCTCAAGAAGTAAACCAGGCATTTTGTTCATTTGAGTATGTGTATATTGCCAAGCCAAATAGTTTTATAGAGGGAAGAAGTGTGTCGGCAATTCGTGAAAGACTCGGAGCAAATCTTGCCAGAAAAGACAGAGAATCAGGAGTGGATATGTCCAACGCTGTTGTCGTGGGAGTTCAGGATTCTGGTGTTGCGTATGCCTCAGCATATGCTCATGAAGCACAGGTTCCTATGGTTTTAGGACTAGTAAAGAACAATTATTCAGTCAACGGACGGGTTTTTATGCAAAATGATGGGCGGGAAGCGGCAACTCTTCTTAAACATGAAGTTGATCCATTTTTGATTGAAGGAAAAGATGTTTACCTGGTAGATGATTCGATTGTTCGCGGTATTACCATGGTAAAAATTATCCACGAGTTAAAAAATGCAGGAAAAGCATATGGGCTGAAAGGCCCTCGTTCAATTCACGTCAGGATTGCCTCTCCCAGAATTACAGATCCTTGTTTTTTTGGTGTTGATTTTTCAACAAGAACAGAACTAGCAAACGATCATGGTGCAATTGATCCGGTTGAGGAAATTCGAAAATTGATTGGAGCAGATAGTCTACGTTTTACCTCGACACATGAACTTGTTGGAGCAATTACCAATACAGCTATTGATCCTTCAGCTTCACAAGAACAGGTATTTTGTGAGCATGGACTGTGTGGCCACTGTTTTACCGGTATTTTGCCGCTTCCCGTGCGAAGAGAAGGATTGATGAGGAAAAAGCCTGCAGCATCATAATTTTTCTGGACAAAATCTTTTTTTTAGCTTACAATACAAGTATGGAAAGAACAGTTGTTTTAATAAAGCCAGACGGCGTTCAAAGAGGCCTTATTGGGGAGATTCTTCACCGATTTGAAAGAAAAGGACTTCACTTAGTTGGTTTAAAAATGATGTCTTTGACAGACGCTGTTTTGGACGAATGGTATCAGCACCATGCAGATAAGCCATTTTTTCCAGCACTCAAGTCATATATGATGAGCTATCCTATTATTGCGATGGTATGGGAAGGCATGGACGCTGCAACAACAGTCAGAACAATGATTGGTATTACCAAAGCTCGAGACGCAGCAGCAGGAACTATTCGAGGCGATTTTGGTATGAGTCAGCAGTTTAATTTGATTCATGCATCAGAAAGCCAAGAAGCAGCAGAAAAAGAAATTGGACTTATTTTTAAAGAAGAAGAGTTGTTCCCTTGGGTAAAATTAGATCTCTCCCAAATCTACGCAGAATCAGAGCTAAAATAATTAACTATTTGTTCGTCTCCACAGCCACCACGCACAGTCAAACAACAAAAAATCAATTAATTCAGAGAGCAAACAGTACTGACAAAACGCGTGTAACACAGCCGCCTGCAGATAGACAAGATATATGCCAATCCCCAGCGCAATAGTGGTGAGCCCTAAAAGAATTGTTGGAAGAATATTTTTATTTGACTGAAAATATAAAAGCAAAAGCGCAAGACACACAACATAAAATCCCGCACCAAAAAGAGCAATCGGAACTCCTAAAAAGGTTGCATATTTACTCGTGAGGACAATTTCACATCCATGAGCCAAAGTACACGGAACAGTGAGGTCTTTATAATGGGCAATTGTTAAATAAACGGAATCCAAAAACCCAACAAATGCCAAGAACGCGAGAATAATAAGAAGGGTGAGCTTATTGATTGTTAAGCTTAGCCTGTAAAAGGGCTTTGAAATCATCATAGCCGTTTGGATTGGTGGAAATAAATGTCCCGTTGATAAAGAAAGAGGGAGTTCCTTGTAAATTAATGGCAAGGGCACTGTCCATGGACGCTTTAATAGCTTTTTCAGTTGCTGGATCATTGAGATCTTTTTGGAAAGTGTCTTGGTTGAGGCCAAGTGTTCCGGCATATTTTACCATGGTGTCCCTTGCATTTTGATCGCTTGACCAATCCTGCTGGTGTTCAAATAAATAGTCATGCATTTGCCAGAATTTGCCTTGTTTGTTGGCTGCATATGCTGCCTCTGCTGAAACAAGAGCATTCTGATGAATTGTCACAAGAGGGAAGAAGCGATACACAAAACGAAGTTTTGATCCAAATGCCTGCTGGATTTGTTTGACAATGGGATAATATGCGCCACATGATGGGCATTGGAAATCTGCATATTCAACCAAGGTGAGGGGAGCGTTAGGATTGCCTGTTTGAATGTCTGAAGACGTGACCGGTGGCATTTTAATTGTTGCTGTTGGGTTGGTTGAAGGAGTGTTTGATGGATTCATGACAACTGCCAAAAACCATACAGCAAATACAAGAATCAGTGCGCCAATTCCCCAGGTAAGAATTCTATTTCTGAGCTTTTTTTTGCTTTCTGCGTCAAGTTGCTGTTGCCATTCCTGCTGGCGAAGTTTTTTCTTCTCGTCTTTTGTGAGGTGCTGATCGTCCATAAGCCCTATTGTTGCAGAATTACTAATAAATTTCAATAGATATCCAAAAAGTCTGAAAATTTTGTTTATTAATACACTTATTGACTTCATCTACTCTTTACGCTATTGTTACAAACAATATGCCAGCTGATAGACCAAACTTCCAAATTCCTCATGCGGAAAGAGAGCTGAATAAGGAGCAACGATTCCAGCTTGCGATTTCAGGAGGTATCACTGAAGCACTATATGTAATTGATCGTAGTTTTGAAACCACGTCACTTATAGAAAATAGACTTGCATATCATACGAGACCTCATACAGAAGGAGTTA
Source organism: Patescibacteria group bacterium (assembly GCA_035715145.1). Lineage (GTDB taxonomy): Bacteria > Patescibacteriota > Microgenomatia > Levybacterales > UBA12049 > DASTLH01. Next base: position 23,565 of record DASTLH010000001.1, on the reverse strand, counting down.
TTTCACGTACAGGAACAATTCTTCGAGCAATCCAACAAGCCAACTCAGCAACAAATTTAGTAACAGATCGAGATGTTGCTTTAGGAGAATTTGCAGCAGCGTGGCATGATACAGTACAACATTGGCAACCTAACAACGTACCAGATGCCCAAGGACAAGAAATGAGAAAGAGGAAACGTGCCCTTGGTGATAATGAACGGGACAGTGCTGATTTGGCAGTAGCATATATGAAAGCTGCCAACAAACAACTTGGAAATGTATTTAGTAGGAGAGATATGAAAGTAGTAGAAGAAGCAATCATGCTTACTGTTCCTAATTTTGATGTAGCACTTGGAACAGTAACCCAACCTAACTTTGCAAAATACAAAGGGAATTTAGTTGCTCAAGCTGTTGCTCTCGGAGATTTGGGTGGTGGAGGCATGGAAGGATTTCCAACAGCACGTTGGGAATCGGACGCTCTTTTTGTTGAAGATAATCTTGATTTCGAAGCATACAGAAGAACCTATCAAGAAGCTGATCGAGAAAGAAGGCTTTCTTCTGTTCGTGAACCAGATAGAGAACAACTGTATCAGGCAAGAATGATTGGATGGCTTGAGTCACAAATAAGATTTAGTAAAGGACGTCAAGGACAACTACAACAGGAAATCGCTTCAATGGATACAAGAGTTCAAGAACCAGTACGACAACTGTTTTCTCATTATGATGAAGCCTTAACAGCCGTGCAATCTTTTGTCAATCAGAGACGATCTATGGACTTTGGGACATGGATGTCTGATTTACAAAATAACTTACAAAATCCACCAAGCTATAAGTAACAATACTTATTTGCCGCCGCAGTTCATTCTATACATTTTTGAGGTTAAATTTCAGTGTCGGGGTGCTGGGAATTGAACCCAGTGTCTCTGCGTCCCGAACGCAGCGTGATACCGATTCACTACACCCCGAAGATTTTTCCATTGTAGCTTTGTATCTGAGAAAAAACAATGTGGGGAGATTAGTTAACAATCCACCAATTGATATGAAGCGTTTGTGTTGCAGGTTGGCTTAAAGTAATGACAAATCCAGTATTGCTTGTTTTCTTAGCTCCTATTGCAACAGGTGAGTCTGGTGTGACAAAGATAAGAGAATTTGAAGTGAGTTTGGTTGTTTGGACACTGACACTTGTTTGTCCTGCTTGAATGGTTGTTGTTCCAGCTGATGCAGACAAAACACCTGTGGTAGCAGAAGAAGCAGTAACGTTGAGTTTGTCAGTTGACACTTGTCCTGCAGTCAAAGAGCCTTGAATTTGCATATCTCCAGCAGCACTAATAGTGATTTTTCCTGAAAGAATATCAATGCCAGCTGTTTGGTTGGCCTGCAGTTTAAGAGGTTGTCCAACAACGTCAATTGCTCCATTGAGTCCATCAATTGCCATCAGTCCTGAGGTAATTTTGCCGGTTACCCCAAGATCTGTTACTACAGTTCTGCCCAAAACACTCAGAGTTCCAGAGATCGTTGCATTTTGTGCTGTGAGAAGAGGAACGTCTTGTGGGATTGTGGTTGTTGATGCTCCCAAAACGCCAGTTGTTGCCTGAGAATAGAACGTTGGGTCATACCAGGAAACATTGACATGAACCATAATCTTTCCATCTGTTGCCTGATCTGATCCTTCCAGTGCTGTTCCAATACTTTGGCCACTTGTTGTTTGTTTGACTGCATTTCCTGAGGAATCAGTGGTGAGTTGGTCTCCTGGAAGAATGGTTCCGGAAGCAGTAGAAATGGTGACAGGCAGCTGTCCAATAAGTCCAACGAGTGCATAATTGTTGTCTCCAGCGTGTTCTGATCCTCCTGTAAATCCGGCTCTGTCTGAGATAACTCCAACCATTTTCCCAGTGGTTGTTGTAGAACAGGTGGTAATGCCGGTTGTATCCTGGCAAACAACTGTTCCTGGCTGCAGTGACTCTGATGCATTTGCTTTTTTGAAGTATTCAGCAAAGTCGATACCACTAGTTGCATAGGTTACTCCTCCTGCACCATTTCCCTGAATCTTTCCAATTATTCGTCCAGCACCATCTAAGAATGAGAGGAAGTAGTTGCCAGTTCCTGGGTTTGTTGAGCCAAGAGAAATTCCCAGTCCACTTGCCGTTGTTCCAGCATTATTATTTCTAATCATAGCTGCAACTGTTGCTGACTGGGCATCGGAAACATCAAGTCTGAATGCTGCGTTGGTATTGCCAATTCCGACATTTCCATTAGCAAACAGAGAAATATTTGATCTATTGTCCTGCAATTTTATGCTGGTAATAGTTGGCGTATCAGTGCTGGTTGCGCCAGTGTCCATATACGCAACGACCTTCCAATATCTGAAGCTGCTGGTCACTTGGCTGGAAACATCTTGCAGGGTACCGTTTGTGATAGGGTAGGTTCCACCACTTTGGTAGTATGTTGCATTTCCTGCAGGGTAAATGGTTTGTTCACCAGTAAATGCTCCTGTGTTGGATCCTTCAATCTGGAATTTTGGAGCGATATTATCTGTTCCATCAAGAGTGTAGTTGACAGTTATTGAGTTTGGTCTGTATGTGTTGCCAGCTCCTGCGTCTGTTGTATCTGAATACCATGATTGAAGTCCGGTGGTGTAGGAAGCTGCTTCTGCTCCAACACTTGTTGTTGGTTCTGGACTTGAATACTTTCTTACTAGTTCATGCCCTGCATAATTTGGAGTTACATACCCATAGTTTGCAGCAAGATCGGTAATTTGGGCTTGGGTAAGAGCGGTGCTATAAATTCGTGGTTCATCAAGTTTTCCAATATTTTGTCCGCCTCCTGAAAAATTACCAACAGTCCCAACTGATTGGTTTTGAATCTCTGCACTTGCAGTTCCAACAACTGCTCCGTCAATATAGAAGGAAGAAGTGCCTCCATTTCCGACCTCAGTTACCTGATGCCATCCTGAAAGAGCATTGACATTGTATCCTGATCCAGCCCAGGCATTGTTGTATGTTCCCAGGTTTCCACCGCTATCAACAAGCAGTGAATGATAGTTTCCTCCTGTTTTGACAAAGACACTTCTATATCCACCTGACGTTACGGGAAGAGGGAAATTGATCCATGCAGATTCTGTCCAGGCAAGCCCCAGAGTAACAGGAGCGGCAGTGGTTGTAATATCACTGGTTGTTGTAAAGTTGCGTGAATTGCCAAACTGTCCTGCAACAACAGTGGTTCCGGTATACGTTCCGGTATTTGCATTTCCAGAGTAATCAGTGGTGGTTGTTCCTGATGCTTCATCAAAACGATACGCAAGAGAAACAGTCGTGACATCTCTAATAAAGGTAGTTGCAACAGAAGACTGAGATGCAGCTGAGGGATTACCATAATAGAGGTAAATAGTATAGTTGGAAGATGCAGTGACTGACGGAATTTTTGCCCAAATAATTGTACTTGCTGTGTTACACCCTGATTCTATCCAGTAATTGAGTGTTGTTGATCCGTTAGAGTCGGTAATTCTCAAATCTGAACAATTACTATTCATTTTTCCAGCAGCAATGGGTGTTGCTGTGTCAGCAGTTATTTGAACCTGATAATTGGTAAGTGTATTTGTATTTCCCGTATTGTTGACTGTAATTGCTTTTCTATATGCCCATCCTGTCAAAGGAAGATTAGGGAGTAAGCTCAATTGATTGTTTACAGCAGGATTTGTCATACCTGCTGAGAACGTTGCTCCTGCCGTATTAAACAGCGCAGTGGTATTCCATGTCTTATTCAAATTGACTGTTGAATAAATATCTCCTCGATTTATTGTGCTGTCAAAAATACTTTCGTCTCCTGCGACAGAGAGTGCTTGGGTAGGAGTATTTGTCCCGATGCCGACTTGTCCTGAGAAAACAGCATTGCCAACGCCACCATTGACTGATGAATATCCTACAGCAAGAGAAGCAGAGGCCGTGGCATATCCTGTGGTATTAAGATTACCGTTAATAGTCATATTGCCATTGGCTGTCACATTGCCACTATTTGAGACAGTAAACTTGGCTGTTCCAGAAGAGGAAGCTGTCAGGAGGTCTCCTGTTCCGGTTTGGTTGATGACAACAGCTGCATTTCCCAAAGCGTTTTTCTCCACATCAATACCTGCGGCTGCCAAGAAAGAGCTTGAGCCAACTACAAAGGTTCCATTTTGCACTCTTGCCATTTCAGTAAGCGTTGTGCCGTCATACCTATTAAAAGTAACAGCATTATTTATGCTATCGCCACCTGTATAGAGTTGGAGCATTCCAGCATTTGCTCCAAATCCATATTTTGCTGTTCCACTATCAAACAGATAAAGCTTATTTGTTGCAGCGATTGCTCCAAAGTCCAAGGAAGCATTAAATGTACTGGTTTGGCCAATTGCCAGGTTTGCGCCTACGGCAACATTTCCACCACTTGGTTGCAGGAGAAGATTTTGCCATGCTGTATTTTCATTGACAGCTTCTATAAAGCCATAATTGCTGGTTGTGTCATAGCCGATATTGAGTTTATTCGTGGTGTTTGCTGTTCCTCGAAGAGAAAGCTGTGAAGTAAGTCCAGCAGTGGAATGGACCACATTGCCAGCAATATCCAAGCTTCTTGTTGGAGCAGCATTGCCAATACCAACACTTCCATTATTGGTAACAACAAAACGGGTTGTTCCAGAAGTAGAAGCTGCAAACAAATCTCCAACGCCGCTGTTGTCTACAATAAGTCCGGCAAGTGAAGTCTTTCCAGAAAGAGAGGCAATTGGCTGTCCTCCCAAAGAACTTCTGATATCAAGCATGCCAAGAGGAGCAGTTGTTCCTATTCCAACAGTTCCGGTACTGAGGACATCAAGGAAGGAATTTACATCAAAGAGGGCAGCAGGATTTATTGTTCCAATTCCCACATTTCCATTGTTGGCAATATACATTCGAGAGGCAAGTCCGGCGTCTCCATTCACTGATGTCTGGAAATTTAATCCGTCTCCATTGAGTGCATTTAATTTGGCGGTTGCTCCTCTAAACGTAAGACTTCCTGATGTTGAGGCGTTGCCGGCAATATCCAACAGGGCAGTAGGAGAGGTTGTTCCAAATCCTACATTTCCATTTGCAACAACCAGTCCATAATTATTGGTTGCTCCAGTTGCCGAGAAGTATCCGGCAACATTGGTGGTTGCAGCTCCGGTGAGTGATGCATAGAGGCCATAATTTGTTCCGGCGACACTGCTTGTTGAGGTGAGGTTGAGAACTTTTCCATTGCCTGCAGTTGATAGATTTGCAAGATTTCCAGTAAAGGACGTTGATGAAGAGGTCAGATTGAGTCCTGTTCCTGTTGTGAGTGAATTTGCTGTTGCATTAATTAATGTTCCGGTGGTGAGAGCCGAGCCAGTCAGAGCAAATGTTGCGCCGCTGGTTGAAATAGTATCATTGAAGCTCATAACCGTTCCGGTTGTATCCGTGCCGTTATAATTTTGGGTGATATTTCCTTGCTGATTAACTTGGAATGCAGCAATGAGTTGTTGAGCTCCGCTGGTTGATGCAGATGGTGCAAGAGCATTTCCTACAGTTAGCAAATTATTTACATTGACTGCATTTTGATTGCCACCAATCCCAGTTGATGCTCCCAAAACTTGAGAAAGGGAATATCTTTGTTGTTCCATCCACACCCTGGTTGCAATATCATTTGTCCCAACAATAACAACTGTTCCAGGGGTGGCAGAAACATCTTGCTGACCGTTATAGGCAGGATTGGGAGTTCCTGAAAGACCAATTGCCACAGTATCATTGCCACTAAATGCATTGCCAAGACTATCTGTTTTACTGGTATTAATTGTTGAGTATAAATCAGCCACAGAATCGCTGCCAACTCCAATGACACTGACGCCACCTGTATTGGCAGAGTTATCATTGGTTCCTTCATAAATAAATTGATTAACGCCATCAACTCTGACTGCTTTCACGCTGTTGACTGTTGCTCCTGCTGTTCCTCCGCCAAGCAGTTGTTGATAGGTGTCTGCACCAGTTACTCCAGTGATTCTGCTTGCTGTATGGTTTTGGAGTGCACGGTAGCCATTCTGATACATAAATCCAATTTGACCAGCAGTGTAGGCAGTTGCACTCACAAATGCCTCGTCTATATTTCCACTAAACAATGTTGTGGCATTATTTCCGCCGATTTCAAAATCTCCAGTACTGTCTGTAATTGCAGCGGGAACTGTTCCAGTCAAACTACCATCATTGAGTTTTCCATCAACATAGACGTCCAGTGTTTGGCCACTTGCTGAATAAACCACAACTGCATGATGCCAGCCTGTATCAAGCGTCGTGGCGCCTGCTCTGGTGGCAGTTGTTGCTCCAATAATTTGCGCCTGAACGGTACCGGTATTGGTAAGTGACAATACATATGAGCCATTTTTTGCAAGGATTGTTTGGGCAGAATTAGTTGCTGTGGTTTTAAACCATGCACCAAAAGTAATATTTCCGGTGACAGAAAGATTGGTATTGTCTGCAATGGAAAGATATTGGGTTGTGCCATTAAACGTTGCAGCATTTCCTCTGACTCCGGACGCGCTGAAGGTTGTTGTTGCATTATTTGTGAGAGTTTGGGCATGGGAAGAGGCATCAGACAGCCCAGAACCATAGCCAGTATCCAGTGGCCACATTCCTCTTGTGTCGCCAATCATCAACTCGGAAATATAATCTTTTGTATATACTTTTATTGCACCCTTGGACGGCGTTGTTGCATTCTCGTGGATAGCAAAAAGACCATTATTGGTTGCAACATAAATAACATCTGATTTTCCATCAACTTCTGAGACTCCTTCCTGAACTGTTAGGTCATTAATAGTTGGAGTAGTGGGGAAGACCGGTCCGCTTGCAGGGTGGGTAGTGTCATAAACAACATCTGCTCCAATTTTATTTGTTGTATCATTTTGTATATTTTTAAATTCATCGACACTTCCTGCTACTGAATTTCCAACAACAAGTTTTCCTGCGGCAGTAAGATAAATTCCTTTTCCAAAACCACTTGGGGTGAATCCTACTCCTGATGTTCCAAAGAGAGATTGGAGGCTGTTGGGGGAAGTGCGGGTTGATCGTACTCGATAATTGTACACTGCATTTTGTTGAACATTTGTGTCACTGAAGCTGGTTGCATTAGCGGCAATAGTTGTTGAAAGAGAGACCCATGAACCAGAAGCAATTTGGCGCTGAACTTCAAAATTTGATTCATATCCTGAATTATCTGTCCAGCTCACAAGAATTGTTCCCACGTGAGGTTGAGTTAAGACAATAGCAGATGGGGCTGCAGGTGTGGTATACACAGCAGAAGCTGTTGTATATGCTGAATTATTTGTTCCTAAGAACTCTCGTACTCGATAGGTATATTGGTGGTTTGCCACAGGGGTTGAGTCGGTATAGGTTGTGGTGGGGTAGGCGACATTACTATTAAGAACAGTGTATGCGCCGCCATCAGTACTTCGTTCTACGTCAAATCCATCAACGACATTTGCCGTTATTGTCCAATTAAGCGTGATTGATGTATCTGAATTATAGGTAGCCGTTGCCGTCAGTGGGGCAGGGACTTGGACCGTAAAGTCAGGATTGCCTCCGGCTGCTGTCCAACCGGTAGTAAATCCAAAGGAGTCAGTAATACGAGCTTGCCAATGATAGCTTGTCCCAAAAGAGAGTCCAGAGATAGCCTGAGTTTTGCTGACTGCAGAACCAGCCATTGCCACATTACTAATAGTATAGGTAGCGGTGTTGGTGAAGGCAGTTCCATTTGGTTGCAGCTCAAGCTCTATTTTTTCTGTATCTGGGTTGTCAGTATCGGTAATGGTTGTGCCAATACATCCACTCGTATTGGTGACAAATCCTCCTGTTGCAACTGCCGTTGTACAGTCGGATTGGAATTGATTAAATGAGCTGATAACGGGAGTATGTTCAAGTGAGACTGTGACAGTTCCATTTGCTCCGCCATTGCCACTTGTTCCAGCTGGGGCAGCACTTGCAGCAGTAAGAGTATTTCCCGTCCAATTATTTGCTGTTGCATAATAGATGGAGATTCTTCCTCCAGCGCCTTTTCCTCCAGAGCCTCCACAACAGTTTGTCCCTCCACTTCCTCCACTTGCTGTAATTGTTCCGGCACCAGTAAAGGTTCCAGTCGCAATCCAAATACCTCCTCCAGATCCTCCTCCAGAATTATTTGATCCTCCTGATGCACCATTGCCTCCATTTGCTGTCATTGATCCGGCAATCGTCACTGTCCCTGTTGCTACAATTTTGATTGCTCCTCCTCCGGCTCCTCCAGCATTTCCAGCAGAAGATCCTCCTCCAGATCCTAAATCAACTGGTCCTACAGCACTTCCATACGCAGCTCCTCCGGCAATACCTGTGCTACTTGCTCCTCCGGCACCACCATATCCGGCTCCTCCAGCTTCTGATCCTGCTGTTCCTGTTCCGGCTCCTGGTCCGCTTCCTGACCCACTTCCTGTTCCTCCGGCATAGCCAGTGGAGTTCATATTAATAGTAGAACCGGTAGTGAGGTTAAAATTATTGGTGACATTGAAGGCAAATCCAACTCCATCAGAATTGGTCGTGTTGTATCCATTAAGCGTCCACGTAGAATTATTTTGGACCGTGATATTGTGGTAGGAGGGGACAGCTCCTTCAAGAGAAGATTTTGCACTCCAGGTTTGGGAAGTATTGATATACAAATCATTATTTGTGGTATCAACAAGAAGTGATGTCCCGGTATTTCCGCCATTTCCGCTGGATCCTGCACTTACTGCTGGACTGGTTCCTGAAAATGTATTGGAAGCAGAATAAGAAATATAAATTCTTCCTCCTGAGCCTTTTCCTCCATTGCCACTGCAACAGTTGGTTCCACCGGTTCCTCCATTTGCGGTAATTGTTCCTGCTCCGGCAAAAGTTCCTGTAGCAATCCAAATACTTCCTCCAGATCCTCCTCCTGCGTTATTACTTCCTCCTGCATTTCCATTTGCTCCATTTGCGGTAATTGTTCCGGCAACAGTCACTGTCCCAGTGGCGGTAATCTTGATTGCTCCTCCTCCGGTTCCTCCAGCAGAGCCATTTGCTGCTCCTCCTCCTGATCCTAAATCAACTGGTCCATTAAAGGTTCCATACACTGCTCCTCCGGCAGATCCGTTTCCACCAGTTCCTCCTGCACCTCCATACCCTCCTCCTCCTCCTGTTTGTCCTGCTGTTCCGGCACCTCCTCCTGAACCGGCACCTGATGCTGTGCCTGTTCCTCCGGCATAGCCAGTCCCATTCATATTAACAGTAGAGCCAGTGGTAACATTGAAATTTGAGGTAGTAAAGCTAAAGCCTACTCCATTGGTGTTGGTTGTGTTGTATCCATTAAGTGTCCATGTAGCATTATTTTGAACAGTAACATTGTGGTAGGTGAAGCTTGATCCTTCAAGGGAAGGGTTTGAATTCCATGTTTGAGATTGATCAATATATAAGTCATTATTTGTACTATCAACAACAACGACTGTTCCATTTGTTCCAGTGCTATTTGTTCCGGCGGTTGCTGTTGGGTAGGTAGTCATGGTATTTGAAGTACTGTAGGAAAGGGCAACTCTTCCTCCTCCGCCGTTTCCATTATGATTAGAACAGCTACTGCCATTTCCTCCATTTGCGCTCATAGTTCCTGCTCCGGCAAGCGTGCCTCCAGTCAGAAGAATACTTCCTCCTGATCCTCCTCCAAATTCCTGACAATTTCCGTCGGTGAGTCCATTTGCGGTAACTGTTCCTGAGACGGTGAGGGTTCCTGTTGCGGTGAGTTTAATATATCCTCCTCCGTTAACTGTGGTACTGGCTCCATTTGTTCCTCCAGAGCTTCCCAAAGAAGATGGCGTAAGAGCATTTCCATAGACAGCTCCTCCAACACCATTAGAACCACTTCCACCGGTTCCTCCATATGCTCCTCCTCCTGATCCAAAACCTGTGTATGTTCCTGCTCCTGGGCCTGCTCCATTTTTCCAGCCTTTTCCATCAGCAGTCATGGTTCCGGCAATAGTGACTGTTGTTGCAGAAGCTGTTGCAAATCCACCGGTTGCGACGTTATCAAATGCCAAGACAGTAGCTGTTTCTCCTAATGCAACAGACAGCGTTCCTATATTAGTATGGGTGCCGGCAAATCCAGATGGACAATCGGTTGCTGGATCCCAGTTGGCTCCTGCATGATCTCCTCCGCCGGTACAAGTATATGGGTCAAAGAATGCAACAGAATTGCTGGTGCTTTGATTATTGGTGTCGGTTGCGGTAAAGGTAACAGGATAGGTTTTTGTACCAGTATTATGGACTATCCAACTTCCTTGATAGGTTCCATTATTTGCTGTTCCAGAAGTTCTTTGTAAAGAAATGGTATCGATACCTCCCATGTTTGCAGCAACAGAGGAGAGGGGAGCGTCATCAGCAATTTGAGCACTCACTGTAATAGTATCTCCAAGCTTTACAACTGGTTTGTCAACTGAGGCAGATAAAAAGACTGGTTTTCCGGTGGCTCCTTGAGTCGTGACTGTTGTTGTTTGCCCTGAATACGTAAACGCAAAGCTTTGTTGACCGGAATCGGTTACTTTAAAGGTAGCAACAGTCTCGTCACTGCAGGAAAAATTCTGTGAAATGAGCTGATTATTCATTGAAACTGGTGAGTTTCCACAGCTGAGAGAAACAAACGAAAGTCCTTTTGAAATTGCAGTAATTCCTAAATCTCCGGCCCCGACCGTGTCAATTCGAACCTGGAATTGCCCATTGAGTACTGGGTATGTTTGGTATGCAGAAAGTGTCAAAGTCACGGTTGCATCTACCATGACAGGGTAGGAAGCTTGTTTGAGCCATTGTTGTCCTTTGTCGTCAATAACTTTCACAAGGTAGGTTGCGCCGTTGACAGTGACTATCTCATAATGGAGTCCATAGCTTCGGTGCATGGTGTCAGCAGCTTCATACATGACTGGGCGAGGAACTGCAAAGGCAAACTCACCACTGGCTTTGTTGAAGAAAAGGATAGAGCCATCTGCTTGTTCTTTATAGCTCACAGAAGACAAGTCAATCTTTTGAATAAACTGAGTAAGCGGTCGGGGAGTCTTCACTTCATACTCCTCAAGAAGCATAGTAGGTGAGTTAGTATATATCAGATCGACACCATTATAGATATTTGGATATACTGTTTTTCCGTCTTTCAGGACAGCATTTGTTGCATTGAGTGAACCAAGTGTTGGATTTGAAAAAGAGGCAAAGGCAATGCTGCCATTTTTTGTAGAAAAGTTAACCGGGTCTGTTGCATTGCTTTGTTTGGCAACCGTGAGGGAATATCCTTTTTGAGCAATTGTTGCTCTTTGTGCATTTTTAATGGATTTGACAAGCGGTTTGGTAGTTTTAATAAATTGAGTTATTTCCTGCGTTTTCTGGTATTTTTGATGAGTTTTCTGCAAAAAGGGAATTGCCACAAAAAGGATTGCTAGAATGACGACGCTGATTCCTCCAACCAGCGGATAAAAATGTTTTCTTGTAAATTGTTTTAGGTGTCGTTTTTTCATATTAATTATCAATATATCGGTTGATAGTTTGATCGGTAACATCAATGACTGATACTCCGCCGAGTGTTGATGCAGCTACGTATGTTTTTCCGTTAATCACTCGAGTGAACACGCCATTGACTGTGTCTGAAGCAATTTTTCCCCATGCAGAGACAGCGCCATATCCTTTATTACTATTTCTGTTTGAGATTGTTCCTAAAAAGGTTGCAACGCCACCGTTTCCCGCGTTGTAGTTGTACTCAAGAATGCGGTCGTTGATAAAGTCTATGGCAATAAGTCCATTGGTTGAGGTTGCAATATACACAATGCCATTGAGTGCGTATATTGCATTAAGCTTTGGGGTGCCACTAAACGCAAATCCTGTTCCAAGATTGAAAGTCATCCAGAGTGTATTATTAGAGGCATCATAAATATAAAGGTGGGTATTTGTTGCAAGTATGGTAGCTCTTTTAGGGAACTCTCTGATGCCACATCTTGTGTCTGTTCCCAAAACACAATTTGCGCCGGTATTATTAATAGTTTCGTTGTACCAGGAAGAAGCTTGTGCATTGCCATTATTTGTCCAGGCGCCGCCATCAGCATCACTTGAAGGGTTATAGACGAATGTATCATTTGCATTGGCAAGATTGGTATCATCGGTTTTCATAGAAATAGTGCCGCCCAGTTGCAAGTCTGTATTATTGATGATGACGTTTCCTGATGAATCAATTTGAAGGTATTTTGTTGTCCCGGTGCTATTGGTAACGTTGAAAATATCAGCAGTTGGACTGGCTGTTGCTGTTTGCTCTATTGTCAGACCAGTGATATTTCCTGTTGGTTGAATAATTTGTAAAGAAGCAGGGTTGCTGGCGATACAATTTGAACAGCCACTTCCTGCACTAATTGCAAGGGTAGACCAGGTTGGGGTGCCTGATGAATTTGCACTCAGTACCTGACCACTTGTTCCAGCAGCGGTGACCTGAATTCCTGATGTTCCATTTCCATACAAAACGCCATTGGGAGTAAATGTTGTGTCTCCGGTGCCTCCGCTTGCAACAGGAAGATTAGTTGTCCAGCTGGGAGTACTTCCATTGGAGGTGAGAATTGCGTTGTTTGCTCCAATTCCCAAAGAATTTAACGCACTTGTTCCGTTGCCATACAACAGTGATCCAACACTTACTGTTGAAAGACCTGTTCCACCATTTGGAACAGGTAAAATGCCTGTGACCTGACTGGTAAGATCAATTGTTGTTGATCCTCCGGTACCAGTGATGGTAAGTTTTTTATTTGCAGTATCAAGAGCTAAGGTAATTCCAGAGCCAGCAGAAAAAGTGAGCGTATCTGTATTGTTGCCTGCCGTGAGTGTAGTTGTTCCGACTGCAACACTGCCAAAGATTTTTTGTGAAGATCCTGCGTCTGAATTGCTAATTTGCAAACCGCTTAAAGAAATTCCAGAGCCTGCCGTGAGCGTGAGATCTCCAGTTTTGGTTTGGAGAGATGTGACTCCTGTATTTGTAATTGTTGGATTTTGTCCAGCTGTTACAGAAAGTCCTGTTCCAGATGTTAGGCCATAGAGAATATTTGAGGCGGTGATTTTTCCTTTTCCAAGATCAATATTTTGTCCGTCAAGCGTCAGACCATTTTTAAAAGTAACGTCTTGATTAAAGACTGCAGGGATATTAAATTCAATGGTTCCATTCAATTGGAATGGGTTGGACGTCGTGTTGGCACCTAAAACTGCATGGCTGTCTGCATGAGAAATTGTATTGGGAGTTTGGGTATGAGCGTGGTGGACAAGATACACGGCTGGAATACTGATCCCTGTTGTGGTTGCCAGGATAAGAAAGGCAAAAAGAGGCTTTGTTGCAACGCCAAATTGGGAAAGATTTTTTGGGAGAGAAAAAAGCCGAGAAGAAAAAGAAGAGACATAATGTACTCCAACAATAAATTTACCCACCAAATTAGGCAGTTTGAATTTCATAAAAAATAAATACTAGTATGTATCTAGTTTAGGATCAAAAAGAGGCTAGTGTCAAGGTAAATGACGAGCAAAATGTTTATAGGATTGTCTGCACGCCTAAGTAGATTTCTATCTGATTTTCTTTTACATGCATTACACCACTTTCTATGGTTAATTCCTTTTTTTGGTTATTTGTTTGGACAATAATCAGCTGCTTTTCAATAAGAGAAATAAAATTTTCGTGATAGGGCAGAACATCAAATAAGCCATTTTTGTTAAAAGAGGTGAGAGATTTCGCTTCACCTTCAAAAACAACTGCCTCAGGGCTTTTGACAATGATAGTGAGGATATTATTTTGCTGGCTCATCGGGTTAATTTGTCGGTAATACTTTTAGAGAATCAATATATAAAAATTTCTCTGCATCAAAGCTGTCATATTTTCCGTCTAAAATTGCTCTGACATCAGAAACTGTATCAGTAAGAGATACAAAGATACCTTTTCTCCCAGTTTGATTCTGGACAGTAAAGAAGCTTTGCGTCATATAGTTTTTAACTATTTGAGCGCGTTTGTAGATAAGCTGGTCTGCTTGAGAAAGTTCTGACTGGCCAATAAGAGAAACAATTCTTTCTAAGTACACTGCCTTTTTGAGAAGACTTTGGGTCTCAATAAATGTTTTGTAATGATTTTCTCCGGCAATTGCTGGATTAAGAGCAGATGAGGTGGAAGAGAGTAAATCTATTGCTGGAAAAATTCCTTGTTGGTAGACTTCACGAGATAAAACAATGGTTGAATCAAGATAAGGGAACACGGATTGTACTCCATAATCGCTAATGTCATCTGAGGGAATATAAACAGCTTCAAATGAGGTAATGGTATTATCTTTTGTGGAGAGAAGTCGTTCATGAAGTGAGGCCATTTCTGAGCCAAGTGTTGCCTGGTAGCCTCCTTCTGAGGGAATGCTATTCATAAGTGTAGATAATTCATACCCAGCTTGAGCAAAACGGAAGACATTATCAATAAAAAACAATACATTCTTTTTTTCTTCATCTCTAAAATACTCTGCCATGGCAACCGATGCAATTGCTGTTCTAAACCTAACAGCAGGATTTTCACCCATGGAACCGTACAAAAGACTGACACTGTCTAACACTTTGCTTTCGTCTAATGCTTCAAACAATTCCTGGCCTTCGCGACTTCTTTCTCCAACACCTGCAAAAACTGACACATTTTTTTCTTTATTCAAAATAACAATGTTATGAATAATTTCTGTGAGGAGAATTGTTTTTCCAACTCCTGCTCCTCCAAATAAACCAACTTTGCCGCCGGTTAAAAGCGGTGCAAAAAAATCAATTGCTTTAATACCTGTTTCAAGAATTTTGGTTGGGGAAGACAGATGGGAAAAATCAACTTCTTGGTGAAAAATTGGACGTTTTTTTGTTGTTTTTAATGCACCTTTTCCATCTTGTGGATTCCCAAACACGTCAATAATTCGTCCTAAAACTTCTTTCCCCACAGGAATAGTGAGCGGGGAGGAGGTATTGACAACTTTTGCTCCGCGCTTCATTTTTGAAGCCGTTGTGAGAGCGAGGCAATAAAAGGTGGTGGGAGAGGAAGAGGTAAAAACTTCCAGTTTGGTTTCATCACTGTTTTCCAAAACCAAGATGTCATGAATTTCCGGCTTGTCATCCAAAAATTCTACTTCTACAATTTGTCCGCGAATACTAATAATTTTGCCAAGTTGTTTCATAGTTAATTTTTTCTGCTCCAGAGCGATATCCCGGAAAGCGCTGCAAGTTGTTTTTTATTTTCTGTTGAATTTTTAAACCGTTTTTCTCTTTTTTTTAAGACTCCTATTCTATTATGCACATTTTCTAAAGCGCCTTCCATAGCAGTTATTCTGGATGCATATCTGGCAAGCTGATTTTCATGAATTGTTTGCTGGAAAAGGCCTGCAAAGATTTGTGTTTCAAAAAAATTAAGAATTTTCTCAAGAGATGGTTCAAAATAAAATCTAAAATTTTCTGAAGAGGTATTTTTATCTTCAATTTGCTGTGCTCCAGAAACAAGGGTAACGTCAGGATTTTGGGTAATAACATTCTCAAATTTTCCATAAAAAACCCTCACTGTTTGATAGACAATTAGGCTTTGGACAAGTCGTTTTAAATCCTCAATGGTGACTTGGTTATCAGGAAGCTCAAAGTAGGTATACTTTTTTTTCTTTTCCTGCTGATCAAAAAGTTCTTTTCCCAATGCCCCGACAATAACAATTTCTGCCGAGCTTTTTTGTGTTTCTTCCAAAAAACGAAAAAAAGTTTTGGGAATAATATCTCCATATAATTTAGTATTTGCAGAGAGAAGAACAATTACTTCTTTCCCATTCTGGGGGAGGGTAGAAAAACTCAAAACCTCACCCTCTTTTTTCTTTTGTTTGGCAAGGGATTCTATCTGGTGGCGATAGGAACTTTTGACATTACCAAAAACGCCTGAGAGCCCTTCCATAAAGGTTCTGGTTTGGAGCACTGAGTTTCGGATTTCTCGCATCTTCATCACAGAAATTTCCTGATAGGCAGTCGCAAGCGATCGTAATCCGAAAACTAAATCTAATTCTGTTGTGATTTGTTTGTTTGGCATAGGGCAAGGAGTTGGTCTTTATTTTTACTGACTCGTTCTAAAACAGCGGCAAAGGAATCTGCGTTGAGAACATTTGAGAGAAAGTCCTTTACGCTTTCTGTCTGAGCGGCAGATAAAAGATTTTTTCGTGCGTCTTCAAAGGACGTTTTATCAAGGAGTTCTTGCCAGACAAGACAAAATAAAACGAGTTGTACATCAGTTGGGAGAGTCATATCATAGGGCTGATCAAAGAATGCATACACTTTTTCTCCTTTTTGAAAAATAGACTTAATTCGGTCTGTGAGCTCAGTTCCAAAGTGAGAAAGGTTTTGCATTTTGTCATAGAGGTTAATAAGAGATAAAACTTCTCGATTGATATCTTTTTCAGGGCCTGTCTGGATTTGTCTTCCAACTCTGGTCACAGAAAGGGAAATATTTACCGCAGGGCGTCTGCCTTGGGCCGATACATTACTGTCAAAGAAAATGTGTCCATCGGTCATACTCATAATGTTGGTTGCAATATATCCGGTGAGATCTCCTTCAATGGTTTCAACAACCGGTAAACAGGTTATAGAAACATCGCCGCTTTTAGAAGAAAAATTTCCTGCCCGTTCAAGGAGTTTTGCATGCGTATGGAAAATATCTCCTGGATAAGAATCACGTCCTGGGAAATTGCGCGCCAAAAGAGAAATCTCTCTATAAAATTTAGCATGGGTTGATAAATCATCTAAAATAACCAGTGTATCTTTTCCTTTGTCTCTAAAGTGCTCTGCAATTGTCATGGCAGCGTAGGGAGTAAGATAAATAAGTCCTGGGGAATCAAACGAGCTGGTTGCAACAATAATAATTTTTCCCAAAAGTCCTTCTTTTTTAAAGAATTCTTCCAAATCTTTAATTTCATTTTTCTTTTTTCCAATGGCTACATAAATGGCGATGGTTCCTTGCTGTACCTGATTTTTAACAGCAGAAAGAAGAAATGAACTTTTCCCTGTTTTTCTATCACCAATAACTAACTCTCGTTGTCCTTTTCCAATGGGAATAAGCATATCAACAACGCTGACGCCGGTTCTCAGTGAGGTCTTAATGCGTGAGCGAGCAGCGATGCTTAATGGGTCTTGTTCAATCTCTCTTGAGCTGGCAGTTTTTTTGACAGTTCCAGAAATAGGATTGCCAAGAGGGTCAATAATTGTTCCTAATAATTCTTCTCCAACAGGAATGGAAAGCAGGGTATTTGTTCTGGTAACTTTTGTTCCTGTCAGAATAGAATCTTTTGAAAAAAGTAAAATTTCCACACTTTCAGGTGAAATAGTAAAAATTTCGCCCATTTGTCCTGTTTCAAAAATAACCAATTCATGAGGAGCAACAGTCGGGAGGCCTTCCACTGTTACAATCGGGTGCTGCATTTTGGTGACAAAACCAAATTCTTTTGTTTTATCTAAGTATGTTTTATAACTGTCCATAATTATACATTCTCCAGTGTTTTTTTGAGACTTTTATCGCTATATTTTCCCTGGTAGGCAACAATTGCGCCTCCAATCAGTGAAGGATTGACGTCAATATCTATGAGTGAGGGCTGGTTAATTGCTTGTGAAATGGCATCTATCATATGGTGTGTTGGTTCAATTGCAAGCGTAAGAGATACAATTGGGAGTGTTTTTATCTGACTAAGAATTGTTTTTAAAAACTCATACAATGCTTTTGGACTATTTTCTTTTTGTTTTGAAAAAAGTTCAATGAGAGGCTCTTCCAAGCTCACCGGGAGTCTTTTTTTTAAGAATTCCATTGGATTTGCTTGGGTTGTATATTCTTTTTCCACTGTTTCTTCCAATACTTCTTGCAGCAGAGCTGATTGTTTTTTTGTTTTAAGAAAACTGGTGATATCAGAAAGGGCAGATTGTTTCATGTTAAAAAATATTCTCACGTTTTGCGTCTTCAATTGCCTGGAGAATGAGTGTTTCATGCTCTTCTAGGGAGAGTGCTTTCCCAATTATTTTCTCGGCAATTTCCTGGATTCGTTGTTTTATTTTTGCATCTGCTTCTTCAAGCTGGGTATTTTTATACTGCTGTACAACTTGTGCAACTTTATCCATTTCCTGAGTTTTGTATTCTGCTAGTTGAGATTTTGTTGCTATTAAATCTTTTTGTAACTCCTGAGCATAGGAGGCAAGCTCTTCTGTGGTCATTTTCTCAAGCTGAGAGGTGAGTGTTTTAAGAGATGCTACTCCTTCTTCTTTTGCACTGCTTAAGGATTCTTCATAGCTTTTGAGAAGTTGTTGGGTATTTTTATCAATGGTTGTTTCCATCTCTTTTTGTGATGTTTTTTTAACTTTTGAGGAGGAGAGAAGTATCTGTTGTGCTTTTTGTGAAGCTTTTGAGATGATTTCTCGTGCTTTTTTCTGGGCATCAACAATAATTTTTTGATAGCGGGAAAAAGTTTTTGCTTCTGCGGCAACAAACTGTTTTTCTTTTTTGTAGGTGTACCAGAAATAAAGAAGTGTTAACAAAATAAGAAAAAACAATCCTAATATAATTTCAGTTGTTGGTGTAATAAGTGAAAGAATCTGCATAATTATAATCGTAACACAAAAAATGCCACTACTAAACCAGATGCAATAATTGCAATAGTAATAATAACGTTAAGTAAAATTCCCAGCTGAATAATGCGTGCTGCTAAGGGGTTTCTCCCCAGAGCTTCAATGCCGTTGTTGGCTGCCCGTCCAAAGAAAATAAAACCAAAGATAATGGACAAAATTACCACAAATGCTGCCACAACATATTTGAAAACCGTTGTTGGATCTTCATATGTTGCGGTAGAGCTCAGATTGAAAACATCAAGAAGGCTTGATTGAACAGTGACACGATTGGCAAAATAGTGAATGTTTAATGACACAGCAATATGTCCAATTGCTTTAGGAGAACTAGGATTAAAATCTTCAAGTGCAGACCCAATAACATATCCTGAATGTGTTGCTTTTTGTCCAATGCCAGGGGTAGACGATGTGGTAATTAAATCGCCATTTTTAATAGCTCCTCCTGCAGCTGAAACATTAACATATGCGTTTCCTGTGGCAACAACCGGGTATGTTCCTTGTGTTTTCTCAACAATTGCAATTGCCGGATCTTTAGTAACCACGCCAATGACTAATGCATCATAGGCAGTTTTACTCAGAATATATCCATTGTCTGAAAAGGAAACAATATCGCCACTTTGAACGTCTTGACTGCTAATTGAAATATAATTGGCAATGCCTAATGAAGAGGTGGTTTGTGCATGAAGAGAACTAGGAGGAATAACAATAAAAGAGACACAAGCAAGAAACATGCCAAAAAGTATCTTTCTTGTGCGGGCAGAAAGTATCATATTTTTAGTATAGGTAGATTATTCTGATTTGGCAATAAAAAGTTACATTTGTGTGCTGCTGAGAGGAATCGAACCTCCAACCTAGCCCTTAGGACGGGCTTGCTCTATCCATTGAGCTACAGCAGCAAGGATTCTATTTTAACAGAATACGTGTTTTTTATAAAATCAGCTGGCCCCAAATTCAAAACTATTCTATACTACTGGTATGACAAGAAAAGCCATTATCCGTTTTCTTATTCTCAAAAGTATCGGGAATTTTTTGGTGCTTTTTTCTCTGTTTGGTATTTTTGCTACATTTGGCCCTGCGTTGTATTTTGAAGTACGTTTTCAAGTAGAGCAGGCAAGAGGTGTGTATTACACGATTGCTGATTCAAAACATGCTCCGCTTGATTGGCAAACAACTCAGTCACAAGGATTGCCAAGTCTTTTTGGGTTTACTGCTGACAAACATCAGGTGTTAATTCCTCAGAGCACGAATTTTACGTTACTTATTCCAAAAATTGGAGCAAATGCCAAAGTGTTTGCTAATGTTGATCCGTCCCGTGAGGAAAATTATCTGCCAATTCTCAAACAAGGGGTAGCTCACGCAAAAGGCAGCGCATTACCAGATGAAAATGGAACAGTGTATATGTTTGCTCACTCAACCGATAATTTCTGGGACGTTGGACTCTATAATGCCATTTTCTATTTATTAAAAGATTTGCAAAGAGGAGATGCCGTGACCATTTTCTATAAAGATAAACGCTATGATTACACGGTTACCAATAGTATTATTACTGATCCTAATGACATTGGGTATCTCACTCAAAGCAGAGCAACTGATAGACAGGTTGTTTTACAAACTTGCTGGCCTCCAGGAACTACCTGGAAGAGACTTCTGGTAATTGCCAAGCCAAAGTAATTGCTTTACAAAAACACATCTGGTAGAATTCCATGTTATGCCAGAGAATCATTATAAACATCATTCAACTAAATATACTTCTCCAGAAATGAGAGTGCTCACGGGGAAAGGAATACAGGCATTTATGTATGTTGATCTGGCAAACTATTCCTATGAGCAGCTTGTCCCTCTTGAAGAGAAAGTTTCTACAGCGTTTCTTAATGAAGATGGACGGCCCTGGAGCTATAAACAAGTTGCTCAATTTACTGCTACAACATTGTATGACAGCAGTGAGTATGCGTATGTTCCTCACTATTACTATTATGCGTATTGTATGGGTATTTGGGCAGGGGAAAGTGTGAGAAAAGCAAAAGACTATCTAGCCGCTCAAACCCCAACTGCAAGAATTGTAAAAGAAGAGCAGGAAGCTGATTTACTTACTGCATTTGAAACACTTGCTCAAGCGTATGGATCTGTTAACCCCCTCCATGAAACAAAATCTGATGCTCCAACATTTTCGGAGATCATGAATATTGCTTCCCCTCTTTCAGAAGAAGATAGAAAACGACTGGATAGAGTTTTTGGTGCTCCGGAGTCGTCTGAGGATATTGCTCTTGCTCTTTTTCTGAAGGCAAGCACAAGAATGAGTGGTTTAGATGTTAAATACGAACGACAGATGAGAAAATTTCCTATTCCTAGAGATGAGCAAAGAAAATTTCTCTCTTTGGGTGAGACAGTGAAACAGTATTTTTCTTATTGGGAGGGAAGGGTTCTTTCTCTTTATTTTAACAAGGAAAGCACAGAAGATACGTTTCCTGCAGATATGCCGCTTTTAAAATATATTGTGGCAGGAGCAATGACAAGAGAGTTTACCATGCTTCCTGAAATGTATAACCAGATGCTTGATGGGGGATTGTTTTCAGATTTAGAAGATGAAGCCAAAGAGTATTTAAAAACAGAATATGCTCGTCGTTTTGAGGCAAATGGTATTGGAGAAAAACGTCATGGAGGATCTCTTGAAACACGACTGGATGATGCTCACTTAAACCCCTATGCAGTTGCAAAAAGAACTCTTCAGGCAGGAAACGGAGCAAAGTTTATAGACGCGCTTCCTACTCCTGAAACAACAGATGAGACAGACAGTCTAAAGAGTGAATTTATTGCTCAATTTAAACCAATCAATACAGCCCTTGGGGATATTGTTTATACCGTTTCAAATGAAAATGGTGTTGTTATAGATATTGGAAGATATAACGCTGATTATATTGATATTCTTTTTGTTTCTGAAGACGGGGGAGAAGGAGTTGCTTTTCAGATAGACAAGCAGGGGAGAATTTATGGTATTCCTCCAGAATTATCTGAGAAGGCTCATGGGTTAGTTAATCGTGCTATGGCAACAGCTCTTACGTCTTTGCGAGAACAACAAGTTCTTCGTCAAGAAAAGTCAAAAGCAGCTCCTGTTGTCTTATTTGGCGCAAGGAGAGAGGCAGCTTCTCCTGCATCTGTTGTTCCGGTTGAGGAGAGAACGTTTGTTCCAAGAATTCCTAAGAAAAGAGAACTCAGGAGGCTTGGATTATTGCCTGCTGCTTCAGAAGAATCTGTGCAACCAATAAAAAATGGTGGCCCAGAGAAAAAATATGCGGTAATCTATGCTTCAGCAGTTCGTGAGGCAATGGGAGAACTTTCTCAAGCACAAAGAGAGGCAGTCAATCAAATTGTTGGGTTGGTAGAGCAGGGTGGTCGATTGCGAAAAGTGCAACCATTTGAAAAAACAGGACTCTATAGAGCCAGAGTTGGAGATATTCGAATTCTTTTTACCCAAGATGGGCCAAATTTGACTGCAGTAGCTCTTGAGGATAGAAAAGCAGTGTATGCAAAAATTAGTAAACAAGCAGCAGCTCTTGTTGCACGGGCAAGGTAATCTTCTTTTGCTTATCTTAAGCTAATAGTGTAGAGGTTTGGTTGAATATCAGGATTATTCAAGTTGGTAAGGACAATGATACTTGCTCCTGTTGGATCTGGGAAAACATATTGTTGAGTAAATGGTCCGGCATAAATAATAGTGTCATTGCCTCCGTCATATTCCATCATGTCAATTCTTTTATCATGAGCAAAAATCAGATGCATGGAATCTGGATACCACATAAGCTGAGGTAAAATTCCATCTTTTTGTTGGGCAATGGCAAAATTTTTATCTTCTTTAATATCATACACATAGACTGTTCCTGGCTGGACATTTCTTTCTTCTGGAGTTGAATCAGTACCAATGAGTGCTGGTTTAATTATCTGCGAAAGGGCTGCAGAGTCAGTTGCCATGTACAGAATCTTTGTTTCATCAGGAGAAAGAGCAAGAATTTTTGTGTGGGTACTTAAAAAAGCTGCCAGTGGTTTTTTGAGTGCGTCCATTTGTGCTTTTGTTTGGGTTGCAGTGAGTTTGTTCCAGCTGTCATTAACTGTTGCGAGAGTTTCTGAGACGTCTTTTGGTGTTGCATTAAATCCTGTTGCATCAAGCAGGTATGTGGTTGGTGTTTTTGCAGCAGCAGAAACTGTTGCTAAAAGGTTTTTCCCATCAGGTGACCAAGACAGTTGTGCTTGAGAGAATGTGTCTACTGTATCATCTGTAATTTGAGTAATGCCGCCGCTTAAACTAATAAGAGAGTGGTTGCCGACATCAAAGACATAAATGCCATTCTTTCGGGCTGATTGAGACGCAACAGTAAAGGCAATTTTTGTCATGCTTGGATCCATAACCGGATTAATAACGCCGGTTTGGGTAATGCTTTCCAGTTTTGGGGTAGTTGGGAAGAGAAGTGCTTCTGCTTTTGCTACCACTTCTTTTTGAACAACTATCTTTTTCTGCCAGGGAAAGTAACCATCTTTAAAAATTCTGACAGTATAGGTTCCAGGGAAAAGGTTAATAGTATTGTTGGTAGCGGTTGTCAGATGGTCATTAATAAAGACTTGTGCTCCATCAGGCGTGCTTGTTGCGACCAAAAGGCCTGTCCCTAAGACTTCTGGACGGCCATTTCCAAAGCCAAATCGATACCCCTCTCCATAGATGATGACTAAGACGGTTGCTACGGCGAGAAATGAAAGTATTCCTAAGGAAAGGAATAACTGTTTCTTCATTTCTTTATTATACCTCGCTAAATAGGCACTTGCAACAAAAAATGTAGGCCTCTATAATCAATTTTATACGGCTGTAAGGCTAATTGATGTAGTTGCGTACTATACTGATATGGTCTTT